>CALGAK010000033.1 GCA_937954085.1 uncultured Bacteroidota bacterium | reverse complement strand
CCACGCGCCGGGAGCCGCGCGGCAGTTCGCTGTTGCGGAGTCGCGCGGCAGTTCGTTGTTGCTGGCTTTCGCCTATTCGCTATAGTCGCCCACTCGCCAAGTCGCCTCTTCGCTGAAGTCGCTAAAGTCGCCCAGTCGTTCACTGTTCACTATTCACTCCCAATAGGCTCCGCTACCGGGATCTCTGCTGCGTTCCGACGTTCACCGTTCACCTCTAAGGTTCCAGCACAATCAGTCGCTCACGAATACTAGCCCGATTTTCAAATTCAATGGATAAAATCGATGACCCAACGGGGATTCCGCGTAACTCTAACAGTTCAACTTGCAGATCTTTCTCATTTAATTGGAGGATGATGCGACCCAATGCATCGTACACTTTCGCCTCGATCGCCTTGGCTCCAACTGGCAGCTCCACAAAGAAGGTCCCATGATGATTCGGATTCGGATAAATGGAAAGAGCTTCCTCTCCAAGATTCTCCTCGATGCTAACCAAACTGCCAATGCGGATGGTATCGGTAACGGAACAAGATTCACTATCGGTAACGGTAATGGTATATAGTCCAGGACACAAGTTCTGAACATTGTAGGTAGTGCTTCCTTGTGAATTATTCCAAAGGAACGTAAAGGGTGGTACGCCGCCACTTATTTGGGTGGCTGAGGCAAATCCATTGCAATTTTCAGCACTGGCAGCGTCGCTCGAAACCCAGACCCACTGAATGGAATCGGGTTGAGTAATGGTAAATGGTTTAACCACCGAACAGCCGGCTTCGTCGGATACGGTTACGTCGTAAGTTCCTGAGCAAATATTGTTCAAGGTAGCAGTGGTAGTAACTCCAACGCCTGGAACCGACCAATCAAAAGAATAAGGAGTGATACCAAACAAGGGAGAAACAGTAACCTGGCCATTGCAACTTCCATAGCAATCGGTTCCTTCGGTGAATAAATTCGCTCCGCTGAAGTTCGATACGCTGAAAACGATGCTGTCGCGATGACTATTACCGCAGATATCGGTAAATTCTACCCAAAACAGATTCGCTCCGGTTTGAGGTGCAAAGGTGATGCTGGAAGTGGTAGCTCCATTACTCCAAAGATAATCGACTGCTGTCGTGACTTCGGTTTGAATGGTAATACTTGCAGGGGGAGTAACACCACAATAGGCTGTGTTCGTATTACTTATTTGCGATTCGCTCAAGGGTTCAGGAGCTTCAATTTCAAAACTGTATTCAAATTCGCATCCCCCGGCATCGATTACCGTGACGGCATAGTTTCCCTCGCAAAGATTCGTGATATTCGACTGTGTTGTGCCACCTATTCCGCCTGCCCATAAATATTCGAAGGGAGCTATTCCGCCAATTTCACTCAGTTGAATGCTACCATCGCAACTGTTATAACAAGAAGCGTTGGTGGTTTGCAGGTTCACCCCACTGAAATCGGAAACAATCACTGCAATGCTGTCGATTTTCTCATTGCCACAATTATCGGCAATGGTCACGGTGTATAATTCGTAACCAGTAGTAGGCGTAACAACCAAGTAAGCTTGCGTGCTACCGTTGCTCCAGGTGTAGTTTACATCGTCGAGATTCGAGGTGGCCTCCAGTTGCAAACTAGTGGGAGGGGTTGTTCCACACCAGGTGGTATTGGAGTTTAAAATATAAGCCTCTTCGGGAATGAATTCATCGGGCTGCTCAATAACAAACTGTTCTTCGAAAATGCAGCCGGCAGCATCCACTACATTCACGTTGTAGATATCCGGACAAAGGGTATTTACCGTTGATTCGGTGGTGGTAAACGAACCACTTAGGTTGGACCCGTAGAAATATTCAAAGGGAGGAACACCACTCGATGACACAATGCTGACTGTTCCGTCGCACACTCCATAACAAGTAGTAGGCAAGGCAGTTAGGCTGCTTTGAGAGATGTTCGAATAGTAAATATTAACCGTGTCGGTAATTGTGAACCCGCAGAAATCGCTAATGTCCACATAATAGGTATTTTGTCCGATAATTGGATTGACATCTTGGGTGTTCCCACTGGGCGATCCACCGTTCCAGGAGAAGGTAACCTGCGGAATGTTCGCCTGAGCTTGCAGGGTAATAATACCCGGATCGGAGCAATAGAGGGTATCTACGGGTAATAAACCTGAGGATGCATCCAAGGGCCAACTGGGTTGATTAATGGAAAAGGTTTCGGTGTAAGCACAATAAGAACTGTCGGTTAAGGTAACAGTGTAGGTCCCGTAGCATAAATCGTCGCGGTTACCGATAATGGTGTTGGGTGTTCCCGGATCGGACCAATCGTAGTATTTGCCCGGTGTTGGGCCAATGGTGATTGGGGTAACATTCACCTCTCCGTTGCAAGCCCCGAAGCAGAGTGCATTGGATGTGGTAAGGTTTAAGCCCGCCAGGTTCGATACTCCAACCGTGATGGAATCGATAAGGTAATTACCGCAAATATCAGCAATCTCTACCCAGTAAATATCGTGTTGTCCAGGTGCCGGAGGAATAACGGTAATGATGCTGTCGGTGGAGCCGGTATTCCAGGTGTAATCGATAAACCAGGCAGGATGACTCACACAGGTTGCTACAATATCGTAGGTGGGCGGTGCTGCCATTCCGCAGAAAAGGGAATCGGTGTTGATAATCGAAGCCTTAAACTCAACGTAATCGTAAATCGTGATAGTGTCGCTTACCGGTTCGGGATTACAGGGACAACCCGACATAATATTGATAATAAAGGTTTCGGTAGGCTCAACCTGATTATCGCTAAAAACCTCGTAAAAAATGGTGTCCGAAACCTGACCTATGGGTATTGTTATCACATTGGGAAACAAAGTAATGTCTGTTCCGTTGGTCGCTGTTCCTCCAAAGGTAAGTTGAATTTCAAGCGGGAAAGAGGTATCGGTAGTGTCGGTACGAGAGAAGATATAGAAGCTTTCGCACCCTTCGTACAAGTCGTTCATGGTACCTGCCGGGTTAACGTTATTCAGGGTAGCCGATCCACCGTCGGTAAAAGAACCGGCCTCGAGAAATACCCCGCTATCGAGGGCAGTATCGCCAGCATCGGCAACGGCTAGTTTAATGTAGTAGGTTTCGCAGGGAGTAACCAAAGCCGTGGCAGAAAGTCCATAAGTAAAACCGTCGTACTGAATGGGTTCATTGTCTGGACTTGCTCCCGTTCCATTCACCACGTAGTAGGTTGGCCAGGAGGTAGTATTCACATTGTTAATGGAAACCGCTGTTGTCGTTCCTGGGACAACGGCGATGTTTTCGAGAACATAGTTCCCTCCGGCAGGATTCGGACCGGTTAGCAAAAAGGCGAACACATCGTTGAAGGAAGAGTTGACGTACTCCAAATATTCATCGGAACCAAACACATAATTAAAGGTAAGGGTATCGGACGATGGAACAAAGTCGAAAGTAAGCACCGCTGCGTCGTTGGTAGTTTGAGGAATAAGGTTATCTAAATCGGCATCGCCGGGTGTTCCCCAGCCGGTTGAAATACTCCCTGAATTATTGGGCCCAATGGCATTATTTACATCGCCCGAAGCTAGGATAATACCATTGCTGATAACCGTATCGAAGGCGGTTCCTATCGAATTGAAGTAACCAATGCCGTCGGCATGCCCCGTATAGTTGATGTTTAGCGCTTCCACACATCCGGAAACCAGCGTATCGCCCACCAAAACCTGTGGCGTGATATTTTTTACAACGGTGATTTGCTGTCCAAACATGGGATTAAGCAAGAAAAACAAGCTTAAAAGGAATAGAATTTTCTTCATCATACTACAATTTCGATTACACATTTTTCCTAAGAATATCCTGCTTTGGGATACTCCGTTTTAACTAAAAAAGGTTGCGGAGAACTACTTGCATTCGTCAACTAATCTAAGCACTCAACCCCCCAATTGAACCTAAAAGGCAGCTAAATTAAAATTGTTTTAACAGACTGCAAATTAGCAGCTAACAATTTACGACTAATGCAGAACTTCATCCTCCGCAACCACACCAAATATTCCTAAACTAACTTCGATCCTTAGACTCGAAAAACTTGGAATGGTTGCCCCATTTTTCGTAGATATTTTTTCAAAGGAAAAAAGAAGAGTGAAAATCCACTATGCAGTGGGAAAAACTTATTTTAGCCTGCCGTTTCATAACCGCTTCAATAATCAGCGATGCAATCTTCTCAAATGCCCAATCCTTCCATTCGCTACCTCACGCACGATGAAATCGATTTTGTGCGATGGGATCGATGTGTAAACGAGGCTTTTAATGGAACTGTTTACGCATTTAGCTGGTATTTAGAAGTTGTTAGCCCCGGATGGCATGCCTTGGTTCAAGGCGATTACGATAGCATCTTCCCGCTTCCCGTAAAACAGAAATGGGGCATTCAATATATCTATCTGCCATTCTTCTGCCAGCAATTGGGGCTCATCAGTAAAAATAAAATCGACACGGAATTGCTTACCGCTTTCGTTCAAAGCATCCCGAGATCTTTCCGATGGATAGAAGTAAATCTCAATGTGCATAATAAGCCGGATCCCAAAATATTTCCATTCAAAAGGAATGTGAATTACGAACTCGACTTGATTCAACCTTACGAACAACTCCTGTCGAATTATTCCAAGGACCACAAAAAAAATCTGAAAATTGCCCGTCGGTCGAAACTGACGATTATGAAGGATTTGACGAACATGGAATTTATCCAGTTCTACGAACAAAACTTGCTGCAGCACTTGGGCGACCTGCCCCACGAAACGAAATACCTCTTGTTGCGTCTCATTGCGGCCGCACAAAAACACCGAAAAGGAAATCTCTTTGGAGTTTACGACGAAAGGAATCAGCTAGTAGCCACCGCTTTTGTACTTTATGGTCTCGGAAGGCTCATTTTGCTTGCATCGGCGAGTAATAGCGACGGCCGAAAAACAGGAGCAATGCGCCACCTCATCGATCGAATCATTGCCACTCATTCCAGCCGAAACATTATTTTCGATTTCGAAGGATCCAACATTCCCTCCATTGCCGATTTCTTTCACGGATTTGGAGCACATCCTACCGAATACCCTACACTCCGCCTAAATCGACTTCCTATTCCTTTACGCTGGTTGAAACGCTAACTCCCATGCAATACCATGCCTAGAAACCATTTAGCGGATAACTTAAACTATTTTTTTACATTCCTGAAAATGAGTGCGGTGGAGATTGTAATAATGTTTGCAGGTAGAGTGGTTTCCAAAAGCAATGAAGTCTTTTACACGAAAAGTATTTGTCCTCGGGAATTGTCGGAGGGCGCACAGATAAGCTGTTGGAGCTCTACCAGAAAAGGAAACTGCTGAGGCATTATGAATTTGCCGTTTTTCAAATATGGAAAAGCATCGGCAGCCTCCGGATACCACGCTCTTGACTGGGGAGAAAGATTCCAGAAGGGGGAGGAAATTTGTGGGCCCACCTGGGCTTCCCGATATCGCTTCGCTAATCGGGATAAACTTCT
>CALGAK010000032.1 GCA_937954085.1 uncultured Bacteroidota bacterium | reverse complement strand
CGAACGGCTGCGAAAACTCCGACGAAGCGGAACTGATTGTGAATCCGCTGCCGATAGTCGATTTAGGCGCCGATATTCAGTTTTCTTGTCCCGGTTCGCCGGTCGAATTATTGGCTGGTAGTTATGCCTCTTACCTTTGGTCGAACGGCGTAACTTCCTCCAATATTAGTGTTCAGGAAGGAGTTTACTCTGTAATCGTTTTTTCTGCCGAAGGTTGCGAAGGAATATCCAATGAGGTAAGCGTTGTGGAGGCTCCATGGTGTGTTACTTCAACGAATATTTCCCACGAATTAAATTTGTTGGATAGCTCTCAAGTTCTGTTCGATGGAACACCACTTGCCCTGGGTAGCTTTATTGGAGTTTTTTATGACGATAATGGCACGGCAACCTGCGCCGGATGGCTTTATTGGGAGGGTACGAATGCTAGTTTTATCGCTTATGGTGATGATCCTCTTCAGGTAGGTAATCAGGGATTTGCAGCAGGAGAGCCCTTTGTCTGGAAGTATTATTTATCAACTACATCGCAGGAAGTGACGGTTAATGCCAGTTATTCTGTCGCTTTCCCCGATTTGGCTAATTTCAGCCAGGGAGGTTCAAGTGGAATTCTATCGCTCTATCCGAATGCGGTACAGGACGTTTCGATTGTATCAAGCTGGAGTTTTTTCTCAACCTATATCATTCCTGACAATCCTACTATGGAGGCAGTTTTTGCAGGGATGACCAATGAGTTTTACATTGTTAAGGATGATGTAGGAGGAATTTATTGGCCTTCGTTTGGAATTAATTTTATAGGTAGTTTCATTGTTGGAGAGGCCTATCAGATTCGTGCGTTTCAGCCATTTACACTAAGTGTAGCCGGGACCCAGGTAGTGCCTGAGAACGAGGTTCTTACTTTGCCGGTCGGTTGGAGCTTTTTAGGGTATTTACGGACAACTGCTGCGGATATAACCACCATGCTGGCTCCGGTGGTTTCGAATATTCAAATTGTAAAAGATTCCGACGGGAATGTGTATTTACCCAATTTTGGAATCAATTTTATTGGCAATATGGAACCGGGAAAAGGGTATTCAGTGCTGGTTACGAATTCGTTTAATTTCACTTATCCTCCCAATGGATCAACCTTTGCCAAGACTTATCCACCTTCTCTTCTTCCTCATTTTGAACGAACTCCGACAACAACCGGAGAGAATATGACTCTTGTAATCCTGATGGATGAACAGGAGGAAACTCAATCCATTGCGGAAATTGCCATATACAACCAGCAAGATCAATGCGTTGGGGCGGCGCGTCGAATAGGATCGACCATTGCATTTCCACTTTGGGGTAAGGATGCGTATTCATATATAGATTTTGGACTCAGCGCAAATGAGTCGTTCCATTGGAAAGCATTCGATCAGGATGGTTTAGAAGTTCCTGTATCGCTGAGGTTTACAGCAGGTAGTCATCATTATCATAAAGATGGATTGGCAGTTGCCGAACTAACCCTCTCGGATAAAATTAAAGAAGAACAAATTGCAGTTTATCCGAATCCTTCCTCCGATCAGCTTTATTTGGACCTACAAGGTGCCGAATCCTTCCAGTTTTCTCTGGAAATAGTCGATTTAACAGGGAGAAGTATTTATCGAACTTCATTCAAAAATTGGGTGTCCGGGCAACACGATTTAACAGCCGTGTGGAGTAATTTAGCGCCCGGACAGTATCTTCTGAGAGTCAGCGGAAGAGAACAGGTGTTGACTAAAATTCTGACAAAGAGGTAGTTGAAGTGATTTTGGAGACAAGCTAAATTCTTAAAATAAAAATGCACCTTTGCCGGTTCATTAACAATTATCTATGATTTCATTTTTTGAATTTGGGTTGTCTCCGGCTATCTTGGAAGCCTTGGAAAAATTAGGCTTTCAACATCCTACACCCATTCAGGCTTTAGCCATTCCACAATTACTCGAATCGAACCAGGATTTAATAGCCTTAGCACAAACCGGAACCGGTAAAACCGCTGCTTATGGTTTGCCCATTATCCATCGAATCGATGCCTCTAAAAAATTACCCCAAGCCATTATTTTAAGCCCCACTCGTGAGCTTTGCGTTCAAATTGCGAAAGATTTAGAAAGTTATGCAGCTAACATGCCCGACTTTAAAGTAGTAGCAATTTATGGTGGAGCTAGTATGGATAACCAAATAAAAGCCCTTCAGGCAGGAGCACAAATAATTGTGGGGACTCCCGGAAGAGTTGGCGATTTATTGAATCGTAAAAGACTCAAGTTACAAGGGATCGAAAGAATTGTCCTCGACGAAGCCGATGAAATGCTGAGCATGGGTTTCAAAGACGATTTGGATTTTATTTTAAGTGCCATTCCAACCGAAAAACAAACACTACTTTTCTCGGCTACCATGCCGAAAGAAATTCAGACCATTACCAAAAAATACATGAATGCTCCTATTGAGCTTAGTGTGGGTAAAAAGAATTCAGCTACCGAACAGGTTGAACACCTGTATTATGTAGTGCATGCCAAGGATCGTTACGAGGTTTTAAAACGAATTGCCGATATCAATCCAAAAATTTACGGAATTGTTTTTTGCCGCACTCGAAAAGACACTAAAGAGGTGGCTAAGCGGCTTATGGGCGATTCATACAACGCCGATGCGCTCCACGGCGATTTAACTCAGTCGCAGCGCGACGAGGTGATGGATCGATTTCGGAAAGGTCAGATTCAGTTGTTGGTAGCAACCGATGTGGCTGCTCGTGGACTCGATGTAAATAATCTAACCCACGTGATTAATTACGATTTACCCGACGAAGCCGAAGTCTATACACACCGAAGTGGACGAACCGGCAGGGCCGGGAAGAAAGGAATTTCGATTGCCATTATTCATAGTCGAGAAACAAGTAAGCTGCGCAGGGTAGAAAAAGTATCCGGTATTACTTTCGAACGAGTAATGGTTCCCGATGGTAAAGAGATATGCACCAAACAACTCTATTCCCTTGTCGATAAAGTCGAAAAAGTCGTGGTCGACGAAGCTACGATTGCTCCGTTTCTTCCTGCTATCTATCAAAAGCTTGAATGGCTCGATCGGGAGCAACTCATCAAGCATTTCGTGTCGGTCGAATTCAACCGATTCCTGGCTTATTACAAAGATTCTCGCGATGTAAATATTTACGATACGAAGAAAGAAAGTAAGTCGTCGAGTGGTAAAAAAGACATGCCCATGACCCGAATTCACCTGAATGTTGGGTCGAAACGTAAATTGAACCCTCTCAAACTATTGAGTCTCGTGAATGAAGCACTCGATAATAATCAGGTTCAGGTGGGCAAAATTGAAGTACTTCGTAATTTTACTTTTTTTGAAATTGAATCCGATTATGCGGAAGCCATGATTCGGGAAATTCCTCATTTTGAGATTGATGGATTCCCTCTCCATGCTCAGGTTGCCGAGCAATCCAAGCCAGGTTCTTATCAGGAGGAGGACTTTTTTAGGAAAAATCGAAATCGTAAAAAGAAATACTAACGAAATTCTTTTAGCATGAGGGAGATTCCGGCACTCTTAAAGAATGTCGATACCATTATTTGGGATTACAATGGCACGCTGCTCAACGATGTGGCGATTTGTGTCGATGCCATTAATTCCATGCTACTAGAACGAGGAATAAAACCGGTAACTATTTCCGAATACCAAGAGGTGTTTGATTTTCCGGTTAAAGATTATTACGAAAAGATCGGTTTCGATTTTTCAAAAGAGGATTTTGCAGTTGTGGGAAGGGAGTTCATTCATCGTTACGATGCGCTCCGCCCTAACTCACAGCTTCAACCAAATGTCAGGAATACGCTTTCTTGTTTTCGAGATAGGGGAGTGAGGCAGTTCGTTTTATCGGCGCGTGAGGAAGAATCCTTGAAGCGAGAGATGCGCGATTTTCAATTGGATCCTTTTTTCGAGGCTATTTATGGCTTAGGCGACCATTATGCACATGGAAAGGTCGATTTAGGGCTCGAACTAATGCAAGATTTTAAGTTAAATCCGTCCAAAACCGTCATGATTGGCGATACCCTACACGATGCCGAAGTGGCCCAGGAAATGGGAATTATGCCTATATTAATTACACACGGGCATCATCATGCCAGTCGACTTGCCATACTGGATGTCCTCCTTATCGATTCGTTGGATTCGCTTTGCAAAGAATTCGCCCCGAATTAATTGCAGGTAACATTTCTGCCAACATTGTCGGTAGTTAACGAGGAGTTCTTTATCGGAATAAACACTCTTGATTTAAGAGACATTCAAAATGAGTAAGAAAAAATGACCGGAGCGGACTCCATGCGAATTCCTTTCGTAGCTTATATAAAAACCAAAAGTATATAAAGGATGTAAATCATCAGGTATATAAACCCTTCCCATCGATTCACGATTCCATTTTGAGCGGATTTCGAACTGAAAAGAAAGGTTTTGAAATTTCCGAAAAACCCAACCAAATCGAACTTTTTAGCTACAGGAACAAGCAAAAAGAGTAAGAACCCAGAAATGGCGGTCATCCAAATTAAATCGTTAATGATTTTTGGGTCAGCAAGGGGAATAGGAGTAACAAGAGCTGTGACTCCTAAAATACCCAGAATATTGAAGATGTTGGAGCCGATTAAGTTTCCAACCGAGATATCCATTTGTTTTTTAATGGCAGCCATTAAGGAGGTCGCTAACTCCGGAAGGGAGGTTCCAACGGCAACCACGGTTAGCCCAATAATTCGTTCGCTGATTCCTACGGTTCGGGCAATATTACTAGCGCCACTCACTAAAAACTCAGCACCGTATTTAAGTCCGGCAATGGATACCACTAAAAGAACGATGCTCAGCGGCAAGGGTAAGGGGGAATCACTCTTAAGCATGCTAAGTAAACCTTTTAAAGAGTTCGGACAACCCACTATCGCCTCATCCAGAACACTTTCTTTCTGTGCAGAACTTGTTTTACCTCGTTGGATGGACCAAATGATGTACACGACCAAAAGGATCACGAAAACCAATCCTTCATAGAAGCCAATCCCTCCATTTCGCGCCAGAACAATCCATAGCAAGGCAGAAGCAAGCATCATGAAGGTCCAATCGAATCGAATACCACTTCGAAGAATTGGGATAGGAAGAATGAGGGCAGTGAGTCCAAGAACAAGGGCTAAATTGGCGATATTCGACCCGATTACATTTCCCAGAGAAATATCGCTAACTCCCATTAAAGCTGCATCCAAGCTTACAATAAGTTCCGGAGCCGATGTTCCCAAGGATACGACTGTAGCCCCAATTACCAAAGGCGATAATTTGAAAAACCGAGCTATCCCAACAGCTGCTTTCACCAAATAATTACCGCTAATAGTAAGCAAAATGATCCCTGCAAGGAGATAAATGTAATCGGTCATATTTATTCGGGTTTGGGTGGTTGGGTATTGGACGATTTATTTGCAGGATCGATCTTTTCTTTAAATTCAGTTGCTTGCTTTATAATTTCATTTTCATTTACCTGACTCTTAAGCTGCTCGCCAGTTTCTCGAATTTGATGCTTCACTTTTTTTACCGTTTCCTGCACTTCGTCGGCGACCTTAAATTCCCGTTGAATATCGGTTGTAGCTTTTTTAAATTCCTTTACTCCCTTGCCAATTCCTCTGGCAATATCGGGTAAGGATTTCGAACCAAAGAGTAGCAAAATAATGAGTAGTATGAAGAAGATTTCTCCTCCTCCCAGACTCAAAAACAAAGCAGTAAATGCCATCATGCGAAATGCTTATTTGGTTTGTGTAAGGAATTCAATCAGTTGAAATCCAGTTTTTTGTCAGAGAACCAGTTCTTTCGGACCTTTTCGAATAATATCCCACTCTTCGTTGGTGCAATCAATGATGGCCGATGGAATGTTCTCGCCATATCCACCATCGATGACAATATCCACCAAATCGTTGTACTTCTCGTAAATCAGCTCCGGATCAGTGGTGTATTCCAGTATTTCATCTTCATCGACAACCGAGGTGGATAAAATCGGATTCCCTAGCTCGCGCACAATTTCTCGCACAATATTATTATCGGGAACTCGAATCCCTACAGTTTTCCGTTTAGACTTTAAGAGTTTTGGTACATTATTGTTTGCGTTCAAAATAAAGGTAAAAGGACCGGGAAGGTTTCGTTTCATCATTTTAAACACCGTATTGCTTAAGGGTGCTGAGAAATCGGCAATGTGCGATAAATCGTGACAAATGAACGACATCAAATTCTTTTCCGGGTTTAGCCCTTTTATTTTGGCTACTCGCTCAACTGCCTTCGGTTGGGTTATGTCGCAACCAATCCCATAAACGGTATCGGTAGGGTAAATGATTACTCCTCCGTTCATCAAAATCTCTGTGATTTGACGAATCTTACGTGGATCAGGGTTTTCAGGAAATAATCGAATTAACATCTTATGAATTTACTTGCTGGTGATCGCTTAAGAATTTGGCTAATCCAATATCGGTAAGCGGATGATTTAATAAACCGAGGATGGAATCGAGCGGACAGGTAGCCACATCGGCTCCGGCTTTTACACAATCGATAATGTGCTGGGTGTGTCGGATAGATGCAGCCAACACTTGGGTTTCAAACCCATAATATTGATACATATCCACAATCTCTTGAATCAAACCAACTCCGTTTGAGCTAATATCGTCTAAACGCCCGATGAAAGGGGAAACATAGGTAGCTCCGGCCTTAGCTGCTAATAAGGCTTGGCCAGTGGAAAATACAAGGGTGCAATTCGTACGTATTCCTTTATCGCTGAAGTATTTAATCGCTTTGATTCCATCTTTAATCATGGGTACTTTAACGACAATTTGAGGATGCAAAGCAGCCAAAGCTTCTCCTTCGCGAATAATATTTTCATAGTCGGTTGCAATTACCTCAGCACTTACATCACCATCGACCAGCTCACAAATTGCCATATAATGCTTCATGACCGCTTCTTCTCCTTTGATGCCTTCTTTCGCCATGAGCGATGGATTCGTTGTAACTCCATCTAGGACACCTAAATCGTGCGCTTCTTTTATTTGAGCAAGGTTGGCAGTATCGATAAAAAATTTCATAATTATTTCATTTTTAATGATTAACAAATGTGATTTGCTTCTCCATTGAATCTTTTTGAATAGGCAAAACAGCGGTCAAAATTAGAAAAATAACCCAAGCACCGATGGAAAAGTTCGGGGCTTTCGTGCGAAAGATTCGGGACGATTATTTCTTCCATCAGTCTGATTGATTGAGCCAGGGTTTGCTTCCAATTCCCATCCATTCGCATTCTTGTTAATAAATGTCGAAAACTTTGGATTTGGCTTCGAACGCTAATTGCTATATTTGCCCGGTTTATAATGTGAATTTCGAGTATATGCAGCAAATTCCTGATTCGTATCAATCCTTGCTCAACCTCCATCAAGGTCAGGTGGGCCGCTTTAGCAGCTGCTCATTGGCCGAATTGCCGAAAGACGCTACTATTTTTACTACTCTATACAAGGCTTTAGATTTTTCTAAAGCCTTTTTTATTTTTTAAAACTTAAGAGTCCAAGATGATGAAAAACAAAAGTTTGGTTTCCATTCAGGATTATTCGAAAGAAGAAATATTGCGAATCCTGGATCTGGCGGCGGAATTTGAAAAGAATCCGCATCAACGATTACTCGAAGGCTATGTAATCGCTAGTCTATTCTTCGAGCCATCTACTCGCACCCGCCTGAGTTTCGAGAGTGCGGTGAATCGATTGGGAGGACGAATTATCGGTTTCTCCGAGGCAGGCACTTCCAGCGTCTCCAAAGGAGAATCGCTGAAAGACACAATCCTAACCGTCGCAAATTATAGCGACCTCATTGTTATGCGTCACCCCATCGAAGGATCGGCCCGTTATGCTTCGGAAGTTTCACCTGTTCCCATCGTAAATGCCGGCGATGGAGCTAATCAGCATCCTACCCAAACCTTACTCGATTTATACTCGATCAAAAGTACTCAGGGTAAACTGGAAGACCTGAATATTTTTCTGGTTGGCGATCTTAAATACGGAAGAACGGTACACTCCCTCATGATGGCCATGACACATTTTAATCCGGTATTTCATTTCGTTGCTCCCGAAGAATTGAAAATGCCGATGGAATACAAATCTTATCTCGATAACTTGGGAATTCAATATCACGAACATACCGATTTTACCGACTATATCGATGATGCCGACATTGTATACATGACTCGTGTGCAGCGGGAGCGCTTCTCCGATCCAATGGAATACGAAAAGGTGAAGAATGTTTATATTCTTAAGAATGAAATGCTTAAGAATACTCGCGAGAACATGCGGGTATTGCATCCACTTCCTCGCGTGAACGAAATTAACGAAGATGTCGATAATAATCCTAAGGCTTATTACTTCACTCAGGCTCTCAATGGGGTCTATACCCGAATGGCCATTATCACCTCCATTTTAGGAATTAAATAATCGGATTTGTACTTATGAATGCAAAAATTGAATTGAAAGTCAGCGCCATCAAGGATGGAACTGTAATCGACCATATACCGGCAAAAGATTTATTCAAAGTGGTTGCGATTCTTGGACT
The DNA here is from genome assembly GCA_937954085.1 of uncultured Bacteroidota bacterium. Taxonomy (GTDB): domain Bacteria; phylum Bacteroidota; class Bacteroidia; order Bacteroidales; family M50B96; genus M50B96. The sequence continues at coordinate 375 of CALGAK010000032.1, read as the reverse complement.
CGACCACATCGATAATGCCATAACCATAGGAAATAATCTGGAAAGTGCGAAGTTGGGTAAAAAGGCTATTATTAAAATTTCGGATAAGTTTTTCGAAACCGAAGAAATTAATAAAATTGCCTTAGTTGCTCCGGAGGCTAAACTGAATATCATCCGCGATTATCAGGTCGTGGAAAAGAAAGTTGTTGAAACGCCCAAGGAAATGGTAATCGGGATTGCAAAATGCATGAATCCAAAATGCATCACCAATAACGATAAGGTAACAACCAAATTTACCGTGCTGATCGACGAGGAATTGGCCCTTAAATGCGTGTATTGCGAAAAAATTACCGACCACGATCATATGGTAATTTTGTAGCTTTTGGCTTTTGGCTT
>CALGAK010000031.1 GCA_937954085.1 uncultured Bacteroidota bacterium | reverse complement strand
TTCATTCCAGTTCAAAGGAAAATTTGCAACAACGAACTAGCCAATAGCCTCCCGAAAGCCTTCGGGAAGCCAAAAGCCAACAGCTAAAAATCAACCTATTTGTGGTTTAATCGGAATCTTTTTTAATAACCACGCGCCAGGAGACGCGCGGTAGTTTTCATAGAGCGATTCGAAGAAAATAGTACGATACTTGTTTCACTGACTAAAGCCTCCAAAAGACTTTCCGGAAGCTAAAAACCTTGATTTGATATTTACTTAATCATTCCTTAACCCAAAGGGGATGTACCCGTCATAACTTTGTGGTTGAAACGCCTTCTCGCAAGAGAAAAGTTTCTTTCTTCCTATTAAAGCTTTCCGCCTCCCTGCGGAAAGCTTCTTTCTTTACTAGGAATGAATTAGATCGTCGAGTTCCAACCAGCGAGTTTCTTTCTCATCGATTAATTCAATTAGCTTTCCTAATTGTTCCGACTTAGCAACCAATTCCTCCAAAGGAACATGGCCCGATTCGAGTTCTTGCTCTAAGGCAGATCGCTGTTCGCTGAGCTTTTTTAATTCAATTTCGAGCTGCTCAAATTCATGTTTGTCTTTGAAGGAAAACTTACGACTCGATTGATTATACTTCGCTTTGGGAGGTGCGGTTGCGGCAACAGCCTTAGCCTTTGCACTCTCTTGATTTGCCAAATACTCACGATACAAACTGTAATTACCCGGATAATCGCGAATTTTCCCTTCTCCTTCGAAAGCAAAAATATGATCGACGATTTTGTCGAGAAAATAGCGGTCGTGCGATACAATTAGGACACATCCCGGATAGTGTTGCAGATAATCCTCCAACACACTTAGCGTCATGATATCCAGATCGTTCGTAGGCTCATCCAGAATGAGAAAATTAGGATTCTGCATGAGGATGGTGAGCAAGTACAACCGTCGTTTTTCTCCTCCACTGAGCTTGGCAACGGGTAAGTAATGCATATCGGTTGGGAAAAGGAAGTACTGCAAAAACTGGCTCACCGACATTTTGCGTCCATCGCCCAGGATGACAATCTCGGCCACTTCTTTTACCGCTTCGATTACTTTCAAATTCTCGCTAAACTGCATTCCATCTTGCCGATAGTAACCAAATTTCACCGTTTCGCCGGTATCGAGGCTTCCCGAATCAGGCTTAACCGACTGTGTGATAATGTGAAGCAGAGTAGATTTCCCACAACCATTTCGTCCGACGATACCAATTTTTTCACCTCGAACGAACTTATATTGAAAATCGCGGAACAAGACCAGGTCCTCATAGGCTTTCGAGATATAATGCAGTTCAAGAATCTTTTTACCCAGGCGTTCTGTTTTAATGTGCAATTGGATTTGTTTTTCCTGTATCCGACGGGTAGCTTCTTCTTTTAAATCGAAAAACGATTCGATCCGCGATTTCGACTTGGTCGTGCGTGCCTGGGGCATTCGACGCATCCACTCCAGTTCTTTCCGGAAAAGATTTTTCGATTTCTCGATATTTGCCTGTAAGTTTTGCAAACGCAACTCTCTCTTCTCTAAAAAATACGAGTAGTTACCTTTATAGGTATGAAGCTGCTGATCGTCGAGTTCAATTATTTCGTTACAAACCCGATCGAGAAAATAACGATCGTGAGTGACCATGAATAAGGTGGTAACTGAATTCTTGAGGTACTGCTCCAGCCATTCAATCATTTCGAGATCGAGGTGGTTGGTTGGCTCATCGAGAATGAGTAAGTCGGGTTTTTGAATCAGCACTGTAGCGAGTGCTAAGCGCTTTTTTTGTCCTCCCGATAGCTGACCGACCGAGGCATCGAATCGTTCAAATCCAAGCTTACCGAGGATCTGCTTCATTCTCACCTCGTAGTCCCAAGCCTGAAGTGCATCCATTGCAGCCATGGCATTTCCGAGTGCGTCTTTATCGTCTTTGAGGAGTAACTCTTCGTATTGTTGAATAACCCGACACACCTCATTGTCGACCGAGAGGGCCTGTTCGAGCACAGTTTTGGTTGGGTCGAATTCAGGGTTTTGCGACAAATAGCCGAGGCTCAGATCATTTCGACGAGAGATCAAGCCATCGTCTGGTTCATCGAGCCCTGCCAAGATATTGAGCAAACTGGTCTTTCCAGTTCCATTCTTGGCAATAAGAGCAATTTTTTGATCCTTATCGATACTGATATTTAGATTTTCAAACAAAAGGAGGTCGCCGAACGACTTGCTAATATTCTCTGCCTGAAGTAAACTGATAACCACGCGATTCAATTTTTAATGTGCGGCAAATATACTTGCTTCGTTTGCAAGTTTACGCTTGATTGATGATGATTTGGAAGTGAAAAGTGAAAAGTGAAGAGTGAAAAGTGTGCCTACAGCAATTTTGAAGTGATATATTGACAGAACTCTAGCTTAAGACTGCAAGAGCAAGAGCAAGAGCACGAATTACCGCCTAGCATTCATTCCAGTTCAAGGAAAAGCCAGCAACAACGAACCAGCCAACAGCCAAC
>CALGAK010000030.1 GCA_937954085.1 uncultured Bacteroidota bacterium | reverse complement strand
TGGCGGAGAAAGAGGGATTCGAACCCCCGGACCCGTGAAGGTCAACGGTTTTCAAGACCGCCGCATTCGACCACTCTGCCATTTCTCCGGGCGCAAAAGTAATAAGTTTTCTGTTCGAAGCAAAAGAAAAGATTGTTTCAGATAAAAAGGATTTTAAGTTTTATTTAACAAATTGATTATTAATTTATTGCATATCATAAAAAGCAAGCTGTTCCTCAAATAGTACGATTGTAAACCATGAATTTTAAAGTCGTAAGCACCCGTTTTAGAATCGTGAAACAGCGTTTTTCGTCCAATTAAGATCCAATTCGAAAAAAATCGAGATCCTTCCTAAGGCGAATATTAAATAATCGGTTGATTTTTTTGCGATTAGAACAAAAAAACTATTTTTGATCTGCGAATTTTTCAACAGATGATATATATTTGCTTAACAATGATAATTTTTCTATTCCTAAACCTAAATTAAACGATTATGAACAAATCTGAATTAATTGATGCAATTGCTGCTGAAGCTGGCCTAACTAAAGCTGATGCCAAAAAATCACTCGACGCTTTCATTAAAGCTACATCTGGTGCCCTTAAAAGTGGTGAAAGAGTAGCCCTTGTTGGTTTTGGATCATTCGCAGTTTCTGAACGTAACGCCAGAACCGGTAGAAATCCTCAAACAGGTAAAGAAATCACAATCCCCGCAAAAAAGATTGTGAAGTTCAAAGCAGGTAGCGAATTATCTGATATGGTTAAATAATTTCCGATTATTTAAATTAAAAAGGTCATCCACAATAGTAGATGACCTTTTTTTTTGTTCCATACTTCAAGAATATCAAAAAATCAGGCTAAAATCTATACCCAACCTCCACTACTCAGCCAAAAGAGTGAATTAGGCGAAACTCTTACTCCTAAACCATCCCAATAAGGCTAAAGCTTGATAAAAATATCCATAAAAATCTGCGAATCTTGCTTTACTTTTAGGTAATAAATCCCAGCATTAAACTGACTCAAGGCGATTCGATGTGAGGCTTGCTCCGAAAAAACCTGGATGAAACGTCCATCGGAATGGAAGAGCTGAATGGATAGTGGAAAGGAATTCACGGATTCAACTTGCAAATAATCGGAAGCTGGCTGTGGATAAAGCCGATAGGATTGCAGACTTGTTTCAGGAGCATTGAGTTGAATATTACTCTCATTAACGACCCAGTCGATGGTGCCATGCCACGAAAAATCATCCCCCAACGAGATACTCGCATACTCCGGATCGCGACGAAAAATCTCCGTTCGTACCTGATAATCGCCTGCCGGTAAGTTATTGAATTGATAATCGCCCTCTGAGTTGGGCTTCGCAAATGCAATTACATCTCCCACGGAATCGATCAGATATAAAATACATGGGATCGGTTCATCGCTAAGAGAAAAAACCAAATGATTCTCGGCGGAGGGTATGGGTGAATTCAATGAATATCCGTAATGAACTCTACTAATGGGCGCATCCAAACGCGTTACCTTGCCCGAAATGGAGCCCAATCCATAATAAGGATGAGGATAATTAGGCAAGGATATGGTAGAAGAGGCCTGAGTCAATGAAAAAAAATCGGCTTGTTGCCACTGGAAGCTTGCTTCGTAATACGCGGCCAAATAAGTAGGATAAATTGGCACTTCGGCATCAATCTCGGGTATCAATAAAAGAGTCGATTGAGTCGGATGATTATCCCAAAATCGAAATTTCCCTTCTTCAATGACATTACTCGTCATAAAAAAACTTTGCCCTCCGCCCATAGGCTGAAAAAGAAATGCCTCTCCTTGTGGCAAGTTGATCGAAGATAAACTAACGGTAAATTCTGAACCTAAATCCTGATCGAGCATAATAAACCGCTGATAGCTGGATGTGCAGCCTGCAGGGCCACTTAGTTGTAAGTTGACAACAAATGCATTTTCGGATCCAAAATGGTGAGTAGGATCCCATTCAACCGATTGAAAGCCATTCCCAAAATCCCAGCTTGCGGTCGCCTGCTGAGGAGCCCACGATGTATTAAAAAACAGCAGAATATGCCCGCCCGTAAGCACCATCGGTATAAATTCAGCCTGACAATGATTGATCGATGCTTCCTGATGGCAAACTTCCAGATTCACATAAGTTATTCCGGAAGATGACTTTACAAAGCTAAAATCTGAATTCATGGTTTCCTTACAAAAGCCTCTTGTGTAAATGAGCAAATCGATCTCCTGAGCCGACTCTATTTCGAACGAAAATTGATAGAAACCCTGCTGGTCGGTCAAGGTGATAGCATTTGCAGCAGTGTACCAAGAGTAACACCGGACCTCGTGTTGAATTAAGGCCTCTCCTTGTGGATTCGTCAAGTAACCTTGCACTTGAAACTGATAGGCATAACTAAAGCCCGGAAGTAGGATGAATACGATACATACCAATAACCGCTTTCGCAAAACTCCTTCATGGAAATAATGCGGTATATTATAAGGTATAGATTCAAGTTGTGTTTTCATCTTTTACAATTAAAAATGATAGTGCAATCCGACTCGTAATCCTTGACTAAGCGATTGCAACTTAAAACCTGGATTTCGGGCTTGGTCGTATAGGGGAATTCTGACCCATGGATGGATGCTAATCGATAACTGAGGCGAAATAGGTCGAGCGTAACGAAATCCAATCTGCCAATCGAATCGATAGCTTGATAATTCGTACCGAGATGATTCCCACGTATCGGGTTTTGAATTGGAAGGTTGATAGATTTGTCGATTTTGATCGATTAAGAATCCCGGAATAAAGGCGGTTTCCAGGCTCCAATCGACATTCGTGCTAAAGAAATGATAGCTTATTCCTATTGGAAACTCGAGATAAGTCCAGGAATTAGCACGACTACTTGGAACCGAAGGCACAGAATCGGATGCAACCCAAAAACTATCAATAACTGTTTGCCATTCGCCGTATTGGTAGGGATAAGCCACGTAGTCGGAGCTATCGCCTTGCTGCCAATTGTCGTAAAAATAAATGTAAGCGGTATCCTGCAACCAAACATATTCACTTGTTTCTCTTAAGGCAAGCGAAGAATCCGCTGCGAAGGTTAAACCCTTCGAAAGAAGCTGTTCATTCGCTCGATGCCATTGAACCCCTATGCTAATTGCCAGTCTGGGTTTTATCCGGTATTCGCCCGAGAAAGAAAAAGTATAACCAAGCCGTGAATTTAAATTGCTTTTCAGTAGCTCTTTGTCGGCATTTCGCCAAGCCGAACCATACGAGAATTGGTGCAGAAAGTAGCTCATTCCGGCAGCCATTTCCATACTCCAGGGCGAATGAGTTGCCAAAGAAGGGAATCGAGTATCGAGCGGGCTTGTAAGGCGGTAAACATTCGAATCGGCTGGCAACACAATCTTTGCGAAAGGCTTACCCTCAACCAAAGAAACAGCCACCGTATCGTACACCCAGAGAGTATCGTAAACTACTTCGTAGGTATAAACGGTATCGTAGAGAATAGTTTGTTCTACAATTCGGATGGTATCCTTCGTTTGACCGGGCAATTCCTGATTGCTATCAGCCAATAAGGGAGATGTTTTTGCCAACCAAAGCGTAGCAAAAACAACTAGAATCGTACTATGGATAAATCGACCCATTAGTGGGCGGTCGTGTCGGCCGACTGATTGCGAATTTTTCGTTTAACAATGGTTTTTTTCACTGTTTGAGGAACGATCACTTGTTCGTGTACAATCACTTTTACGGTATCGTATACCGTAGCATCAACTTCGCTTTGCAAGGGATCCTCCAAGTTGATCGTTTCAGTGGCTTCACTCCTCACCTTACTACCCTCCCTTTCATTAACCTTCCAAGATGAATCGGAAACAAATGCATTCGATTCGGGAAGCGTATCGCCTACTACCGCAGCGGGTGGCTCAACAGGTTGCTTAGCAATCTCTCCGCGGGTTGCAAAGAACAATCCTCCGCCAACCACACTGATAAGAGCCGTGCCAATTATCCAGGAAAGATGACCACCCACCCATTGGCCTAATGAACCTCCGAGTTGGGAGAGTAGTCCGGAAGAATTAGCCCCAATGACCGATGAACCCGACGACGCTCCACCAATCGAGGCAGATTGTGCTTCCGACAAACCTTCGGCAATCGACGACCAATCGGTAGCCGGAGGAACCGATAGATCTGTCAGATTATTTTTCACCAATTGGTCGATATAGTTCAACTCATCACTCATGGGCAAGATTAATATGGGAATGATACGCCATTCACGCTTCTTTTTCTCTTTCTGCTCGGCTCGTTCAAGGAGCCTTTTTTGAATCAATTTGCGAGCTCGCAACAACTGTGTTTTCGAGGTCGATTCCGAAATAGCCAATAATTCCGCTACTTCCTTGTGTTTGTATCCTTCCAGAACGGCCAAATTAAACACCATTCGAAAGCCATCGGGCAATTGCTGTATTACTTCCAGAATTTCTTCTTGCGAAAAATCGGCCCGTTCGATTCGCTCCTGAGGATTGACTGCTTCAGTTTCTTCTTGAAAAGCAGTATCGTCGGGGATGGATTCAGTGCGAGCATCCTCGCCCGAAATCGTGGCAGCACTGTTCTTATGATGCTTCCGATAATGCATCAGGGCCGTATTAACGACAATCCGTTTAACCCACCCTTCGAAGCTGCCTTTATCCTGAAACTGTTCAATTTTAGTAAAGACCGTTAAAAAACTCTCTTGAAGTAAATCCTCTGCCAGCTCTCTGTTCCTGGTATATCGGAGGCAAACTCCCATCATATTCGGAGCCAGCGCATCGTAAACTAGTTGCTGTGCTTTGCTCTCCCCTTTTTTACATGCTTCGACTAGCCGATGATTTACGCTCATGCTTCATACAAGTTTGAGATGCCGCCGCTTTCATATAGTTGCATTACTCGTTGCCAATTTTTTTGTTGCCCCGAAAGTAAAAAAAAGGAACAAACGAATCGGAGCCGGTTAAGGAAAATCGATGTGGGCAAATGTTCGTTTTATAGCTTGTTTGTATTCAACGGCCGGATAACCCAAAGCTAGAAAAATACCCTCTCTGGAAGGATAGCGAATACCCCATTTTCCCCGGAAACGACGAGCTCCTCGACCCTGTTGAATAAAAGGATGAATTCCGCCTAACAAGCAAGACCCAAGTCCTTTAGCCTCGGCCGCCAGCAAAGCGTAGGTAGCGGCAATGAGCGAGTCGGCCGGATCGCAATAGGGTGTACCGTAAAAATAAAGGATAACCGGGGCATCGTAGGTAATGTAATAGAGAATTTGAACGCACTTGAACAGCTTTATCTCCTAACTCTAAGCAAAATGATTTGCACACCAAAACGCATTTCCCGCATAAAGTGCAGGCTTCTGAATCAACCTCAATCCTTGCAGCTTCGGTTGTTCTTGAGGTGGGAATGGCCATAAACGAATTTGTTTTATGCTGAATAAACTACCAACATCCTTCCTTAAACCAGGCTTATACAAAAAACAGTGTGCTCTCAAAGTTATGAAAATCAAACCAATAATGCATAGGATTCACCCAAAATCCTCCCGACCGACGAACCGATTCTCTCGTTCAAATTCCACAGTCCTAATTCCAAATGCAATGGCAACACGTACAAGCTGATATTTTGTTTAACTTTTTAACCGAATGAATCAACAAAAACAAAAACTAATGGTTACTATGACGATGAAAAAAGCCTGGAACATTGCCAATTTACCGGTTTACAGTTTAGCTACCTACCATGAGAGAGTGGTCAACATGAATATTTGCACCTACGTAACGGCTGTGAGCATGACGCCAAAACTTTTTGCCGTAGCGGTTTACGAAAACACAAAAACCCTCGATAACTTGAGAGATAGCGACATTGCCGTTTTACAGCTTCTTGCCGCCGAACAATATCCACTCGTTCGAAAATTAGGGCAGCAATCGGGTTTCGAGTATTCAAAGGCCGATTACTTGAACCGGCGTAAGCTCTTGGAGCAATGGCAATCGTTTCCGGTGTTGAAAGAGGTATCGGCTCGTTTCCTACTCCGCCGGCTGGAACATATCCCAACGGGCGATCATCACCTGTTCATTTTTGAAGTCACTAAAAGTCAGTCGATTTCACTCAACCACTTACAGCTCCAACACCTACGGGAGCGTAAAATTATTCGCGGATGAATTCAACCAGCAAGAACCTGCCAACGAATCCGGTCGAAATAGATCGTATCATCGAAATGGCTTGGGAGGACCGCACTCCTTTCGAAGCCATCTTTTTCCAATTCGGGCTATCTGAATCGAAGGTAATAGAACTCATGCGTCGCGAGCTAAAAGCCTCCAGTTTTCGTTTGTGGCGAAAGCGCGTTAATGAGGGAGTGAGTCAAAAACACGCCAAGCTCCGGGAACCGTCTATTAATCGTTTCCGATGCGCTCGCCAGCGAACAATTTCTAACAATAAAATTAGCAAACGATGAGTTTCAGCACGCTTTATTCCGACATCTTACCTCAAATAAGTCGAATTAACCCTATTACTTATGGTAAAACCAGGAATTACATTGATGGTGAAGTAACCCGGCTCTCACCCTACCTTGCGCGAGGAGTTCTGTCAACACGCGGGATAGCGCTGAACCTGCTTTCGCGTGGCTTCCAACTAAGCGAAATGGAAGTACTGCTTAAGGAACTAGCATGGCGCGACTACTATCAGTTGGTGTGGAAAAACAAACTCGACTTGAATCAGGATTTGCGTTTCCCTCAACAGGGAGTGCAGCACCGAGCCCTCCCGGAAGCTGTGCTTAAGGCACAAACCGGAATCGAATCGATCGATCGCGCCATTCAGGAACTGTACGCCACAGGATACATGCACAACCATTTGCGCATGTATGTGGCCATGTTAGCCTGCAATGTAGGAGGAAGTCATTGGCTTACTCCGGCTCGCTGGATGTATTACCATCTTTATGATGCCGATTGGGCGAGCAATGCTTTGAGCTGGCAATGGGTGGCCGGGAGTTTTAGTTCAAAAAAATACTATGCGAATCAGGAAAACATCAACCGGTTTACCTATTCTCGCCAGCGATCCACCTTTCTCGATATGGATTACGATTCACTGGAGCAAGCCAGTGTCCCGACCGTTCTACAAAACACCCTTTTCCCTGAGCTGAAAGTAGAATTGCCTGTTTCAACTAGGCCGGTAATTAATCCAGATTTACCCATTTATCTCTACCATTTTTATAATCTCGATCCGAACTGGGGCCACGAACTGAAAGCCAATCGGATTCTCTTGCTCGAACCCGATTTCTTTGCACAATTTCCGATTAGCCAACAAAGTATGAGTTTCTTCTTAAAGTTGGCTCAAAACATCCCCAACGTGCAAATCGTGGTCGATTCCTTCGACCAATTTGAAGCTCGTTTCGCCCCTACCCCAATCCATTTTAAAGAACACCCCAGTGCACGCCATTACCGGGGAATTCGTCACGAACGCGACTGGCTTTTCCCCGAGATTACAGGCTATTTTCCGTCGTTCTTTAAATTTTGGAAAGCAGCTGAGAAACACATCGAATCCTTAGTTAACGCCTTATAAAACAAAGCACTACATGCAAACTGAATCATCTCAAAAGAAATCCATTTTTCAAACCGATCAATTAATTGAGCTGGAACCTCGCTACCGGGCCAAACTAGTTAACTCATTGAGTGGCTTTAAAAGCCTGGTTCTTGTCGGAACCCGCAGTTCCCAAGGGAATAATAATCTGGCACTCTTTTCCAGCCTTTTTCATATTAGTGCCAATCCTGCCATGTGCGGAATGTTGATTCGTCCGAAAAAAGTAGGAGAAAACACCTTAGGAAATATTTTAGATAGTGGGGTCTATACGCTGAATCATATTCGCGAAGAGTTCTATCGCGAAGCTCATCAAACCAGTGCGCGCTACCCACAGGGAGCCTCGGAATTTGAGGAAGTGGGACTTCATCCTACCTTCATCGATCCATATTTCGCTCCATTTGTAGAAGAGAGCAGCATTCGAATTGCTTGCGAGCTACTTGAACATCAGGAGCTAAAATGGAATCAAACCCATTTAATCATTGGTAAAATCGTGTATATCGAAATACCCGAAAAAACGCTAAACCCCGATGGTTATGTCGATATAGAAGCTGCCGGAAGCATTACCTGCAGCAGCTTGGATAGTTACCATACCACCCAACGAATAGCACGTTTGGAATACGCCAAGCCGGGAATACCACCCCACCTGCTCGAATAAACTACGCAAGCCACCCTAATGAAAACAAACTATCGAAAGCCCCATCTACCGGAAAAAATTTGTGCACACTGTAGGAGACCTTTTGCTTGGCGAAAGAAATGGGAGCGCAATTGGGACGAAGTAAAATACTGCTCCAAAGCTTGCCAATCGAATCGAAAAAAGCCCTCGTTCACCACTAAAAACGAATAAACTCAATTCACCAAAGGCACCCATCTAAGCATGAAAAAACGCTTCCTTCTTTTCCCACATCAGTTATTTCAATCGGTCGGCTTGCTGTGCCAAGCAGATGAAGTCGTTCTGGTAGAAGAATTTTTATTCTTCCGACAATTCCAGTTTCACAAACAGAAACTCCTGTTGCACCGTTCGAGCATGCAATACTATGCACACTACCTGCGAGAGGCCGGAATTAAAGTGCAGTATTATGCCAGCGAAGCAGGCGAGCAACGACTAGCCGACATACTGAAAGAATGGAAGCACGAAGCAGACCTGGAAATTCACTTTTATGAAGTAAGCGACGATTGGTTGAACCGCGATTTGCATGCATCGGGGCTTCGTTTAGTAGAACATCCAAATCCGCAATTTTTAAATACACCCGATGATTTAACCGTATTTTTCGAAGGGAAGAAACACTTCTTCCAGACCGATTTTTACATCCGCGAACGCAAGCGCCTGGGAATTTTACTCGATGAAAAAGGCAAACCGCTGGGAGGAAAATGGAGCTTCGATTCGGAAAATCGACATAAATATCCAACCGGAAAGACGCCTCCTCCCATCCTTCTTCCTACCGAAGATTCATTTTATCAAGAAGCCAAATCCTACATTCTTCGGAATTTTCCCCATAATCCGGGGAATATCCCTGATCAGCCCTTGTACGCTTGGACACATGCTGCTGCGGCGCTTCATTTAGAGCACTTTTTAACGTATCGATTACACGATTTTGGCACCTACGAAGATGCCATCGTTCCGGGTGAATCGGTGCTCCATCATTCCGTGCTCAGTCCCCTTCTGAATATTGGCTTGCTCACTCCGCAGCAAGTCTTGTCGCAAACCCTTGACTTTGCCAACGAGCATGAAATACCACTCAATAGTCTCGAAGGATTTATTCGCCAACTCATTGGCTGGAGGGAATTCATTCGGGGTGTGTATTTATTCTCGGGTCGAAAGGAGCGTAGTCGGAATTTTTGGCAATTCACGTCGAAGCTACCCGATGCATTTTACCAAGGCACCACCGGAATTCTTCCTTTCGACGATGCAGTAAGCAAATTAAAATCGACCGCTTACAATCATCACATTGAACGCTTGATGATTCTTGGTAACTTCATGCTGCTCTGTGAAATTGCGCCCGACGCTGTGTATCGCTGGTTTATGGAGTTATACATCGACGCTTACGACTGGGTAATGGTTCCGAATGTGTATGGGATGAGTCAGTTTGCCGACGGAGGATTGATGTCGACCAAGCCCTATCTGAGTGGTAGCAACTACCTTTTAAAAATGAGTCATTATCCGAAATCACCATGGACCCACAGTTGGGATGCTTTATTTTGGGAATTTATGCATCGGCATCGCGATTTTTTCGGTTCGAACCCCCGTCTCGGAATGCTTTTGAAAACCTACGACCGCATGGATTCGATGAAAAAAGAAGCTTTTAGGAACGAACGTTCACGTCTGTATAAATCGTTGGGACTTACTTAGATTCCTGCACGTAACAGATTTGATTTGCCTAATCGCACTCGATTCCTCCCAATAATCAATTGCAAATTTTTCAATCCAGATAAAACACTTTACAAGTGCAGCATCGAGTGGCAGTTGGGTAGAGTCGTATGATAAAAGCTTTTTAAAATAAGGTGAAACCATTTTTGCTCAAAGGCTTCGAAAGGGCCGGTTCTCGACCACACACCATCGGGTCACTATTGATTCCTTACCAGCCCCGCAAATACTGTTTCGGCAAGGGTAGCTCGGACTCCAATTCCTTTGCCCAAGATTGAGGCAAATAAGGATTTTGCAGTAGAGGTCTCCCCAATAACACCACATCGGCTTTTCCATCGCTTAAAATCCTTTCAGCTTGGCTTGCGTCGGTAATTAATCCTACGGTAGCGGTTGCTACCTCCGCTTCTTTTCGAATAGCTTCGCTAAAGGCAACCTGGTATCCCGGTGCAATCGGAATTTGAGCTCCTGCTACATTTCCTCCGGAGCTCACATCGATTAAATCGACCCCTTCCGCCTTTAATCGTTTTGCCAAGGCAATGCTTTCCTCTAAACTCCATCCTCCGGAAGTCCAATCGCTTGCTGAAATCCGCACCCAAAGCGGAAATTCAGCAGGCCACTCTGCCCGCACAGCACGGGTTACCTGGAGTAAGAATCGAATTCGGTTTTCGAAACTACCTCCATAAGAATCAGTTCGATGGTTTGAAAGAGGCGACAAAAATTCATGAAATAAGTATCCATGAGCTGCGTGTATTTCCAGCAGTCGAAAGCCGGCGAGTTTGGCTCGGCGCGTAGCATCGACAAATGCTGTTGTCAGTCTGTCGATATCCTCCTCTGTCATAGCTTGTGGCATCGGTTCTCCCTCGTCGAAGGGCAAGACCGAAGGTGCCAAGCGATTCCAGGGCCAATCGGGTGCATAGAGGGCAGCATTCCCCTGCCAAGGCTTAGCATGACCTGCTTTTCTTCCGGCATGCGCCAACTGAACGCCACTGATGCAATCCTGTTCATGAATCATCTGGTTGATGTGAACCAGTGGTTCTATCTGATTATCGTGGTATAAGCCTAGGTCGCCTGGCGAAATGCGTCCTTCGGGCGATACGGCCGTTGCCTCCATGAGAATGAGTCCGGCACCTCCCTGGGCACGACTCACATAATGAGCTAAATGCCAATCGTTTGCTTTTCCGTCGACTGCCGTATACATGCACATTGGCGACATTCCCAGTCGATTTCGGAAACGAATTTTTGCTTGTTGAAAAGGGGTAAAAAGTGTGGACATATCAGAAAAATTTTAGGTTCCGAAAATAAGAAAAGCCCGAGGGATAGCGGCAAAAAAGGATAACTTTCCGGCAAAAAAGAAATGACAAAGACCGCCTGCATCTTGGGAGCTACAGGATTAATTGGTTCTCACCTCTTACCTCTCCTTTTAGAACATGAACAGTATCAACAAGTAATCATTTTAACCCGCCGACCTTTGCAAGTGAATCACCCGAAAGCCGATGTGCGTATGGTCGATTTCGACCACCCGGAGGAGATCGAAAAAGCGATGATTGGCTCGAACCATGTATATTGTGCCGTGGGGACAACCCGCCGAAAAGACCCCAAGCCCGAAACCTATCGAAAAGTAGATTATGACATTCCCGTGAATGCTGCTCTTGCTGCAGAAAAGCTGGGTGCCAGCCACTTCATATTGATTAGTTCGGTTGGAGCGAATAGTACGAGCAAAAACTTCTACCTTAAGTTAAAGGGCGAAGTAGAAGACAAAGTCCGCAGTTTGACCATTCCGCATGTCGAAATTCTCCAACCTTCACTCCTATTGGGAAAAAGGAATGAATTTCGACTGGGTGAACGAATCGCTCAAGTACTAGCTCCTCTCTACACCTTTCTGATGCCGACCCAATACAAACCCATTGCAGCCTCGGAGGTAGCCCAGTCCATGCTGGATAAGTGCCTGAATAATCATCCATAAAAAAGCGAAAAGAAAAACCTGCTTCCTTTTCGCTTTTCAAACTTTGTCGGATTTCTGAAAAGATCTCCCTACAAGATATCGATTGAATGCCTACAAAGCGCTCAAATTCATTCGAATACCAATCATCGCTGTTCGAGGCAAGCCCGGCCTTAAACCGGCTGGTCGCATGGCAACTAGGTAAGTTTGGTTAGTCAGATTATTGACCGAAACGGTAAAGCTCAGATACTGATTGAGCTGATAAGCTGCCGTTGCGTCCATCACCCAATAGGCAGGAATGAGATCGGCAGAGGGAATTTCGCCTTGTCCGGGAGTACTCCGCATCGCATCGACAAAGCGTGCGTTCCAATAGACCTGAAGTTTAGGCAGCTCATAACCAAAAGAAAAGGCAGCCTGATTTTGCGACAAATAGGGAAAAGCATCTCCTTTTTGCACGCTCCCCCACTCTTCGAACTCGCTATCGAAGGTGTTTTGAAAACGCGCATCGGTAAATGTGTACGAAAGTCGCACCGGCAAACTGTAATAAGTATTTCCAAAGAAGCTCATGAGATCGAACCCGGCTTCGAACTCAATACCGTGGGTAAGCACTTCGCCGCCGTTGAATAAGTCGCCCGTACCTTCGCCCCCCGCAGCAGCCAAATCGGAACCCAATAAATTTTGATAATCGTTCAGGAAATATACCGCCTGAAAGGAAACAGCCCGGTTAAAATATCGGCCTCCTAATTCGTAATTGATGCTCGTCTCGGGTAAGGTTCCTTCTTTCGATCCGGGAGGGGCAAATCCTTGATGAACACCCAGAAAAGTGCTCCAGGTTTCGGTTACTTGGTAATGAAGAGCAGCTCCGGGAATAAGAACATTCACCTGATTGGTATTCTCTTTTAAATCGATTCCCAACCGTTCGGTGTCGTTTTTCCCAAAATCCTGTTTATGAAATTGCATCCGTTCGTATCGAATTCCGGGTGTGAATTTAATCTTCCCATAGGTAAACTGATACTGCACATAAGCAGCTTGAGCCGAGGCGGTTTCAATCCGATTACTTTCGGTTCCGGGTTTTCCGGCTTCTTGCAGGAACATCGTCTCATTGGCTATGCGGTAGGCATCGTCCCATTGAAAACGGTCCATTTCGTCGCGATGAATCCGAATCCCTAGTTGCCAATCGTGATTACCCGAGCGATACGATGCAACCGACTGCAATCCGAGCGTTTGATAGGCTCGATTGTTCGCTCTTACAAACAAATGATTGGTAGGTTCCCCCTCGCCCGAAAGCGTTTCGCCATAAGCTTCAGCATCCGACAATAATTGTCCGAGCGAAAGCTTATTCCCGGCAGAATCGGTAGCATGGTTCAGCTTGTACCAGTTTCGGGTGAATTGAGTACGATAAAGAGTGGTGTTGATTTCGAAACGATCGTTGAAAGTGACCCGATGGCTTAAAGCATACAGCTGCTGATTGGTGGTCATCCGGTCCATTTGCGTTGCAGCATAGCGACGAAAAGGATTCTGCTCGAAATCCATTTCGGATAAACCCAGGTAGGTTTCGTCGGACACTTCGGAGGCATTTCCCAATTTGAATCGAAGGTGTTGATACACCTTGGCGTCTTTGCGCGTATTCCACTGAAATTTAACGAGATAGTCCGTTTTATCGAATCCTGTATTTCCTCCTCCATCGAGCTCTTTAAACCCATCGGCCTGATAGCGAAAGGTTTCGACGAGATAGGCAAATTGCTCGTGTCGATTACCGATTTGAGCGTGCAAGTTTCGGAAGCCATAATTTCCGGCTGTTAGATGAACCTTTGCAGAGAGCTCATCCGGTATGGGAGTGGAAATGAGATTAATGGCTCCTCCGGTAGTGTAGGGACCATGCGGAATCTGGCTACTTCCTTTCATGATTTCAATGGCATGCATGCGTCCCATGGTGGGGAAATAGTAGGCAGCCGGTGCAGCGTACGGAGCCGGTGCAATGAGAACCCCATCTTCCATGACCGTAATTTTAGAGTTTCGCTCTACACCCGTTCCTCGTAAACCAATATTTGGACGCAAGCCCCAACCGTCTTCATCCTGAACATTAACACCCGGCACATCGCGGAGCACGCGACTAATATCCGTTTGAGCAAATTTTTTCAACTCACGGGGAGAGATATACTGCACCGAACCCGCTATTTCGCGCAAGCCTTTTTCCCCGGCAATCATCACCTCACCAATGGAAGAGACCTCCTCCATGAGTGGGATTGTCAAGGAAGGATTTTGGTTTGGATCGACGTTAACGGCATGCTGCGTGGTTCGATAACCGAGCGAAGAGACAACCAGTACGTATTTTCCGGCAGGAACCTGGGTAAGTTCGAAGAAACCGGATGCATTGCTCATGGTGCCTATCTTAGTTTCCTTTAAGTAAATGTTTGCTCCGGGCAAGCTCGTTTTTTCGTCTTGCTGCAGGATTACTCCGGAAATGGAACCTTGTTGAGCAAAGAGAAGTAAATCGGTTAATATCAGTATTGTGAGTAGTAAAGCGTAGTGAATTTTTCGGTTCATAATCGTTTTAAATTGAGTACCCTCAAAAATGCCAATTAAGACCCGTTCTAAACAATACCGCTAAATAGGTATTTAAGAGCTGAATATCTGTTAATACTTCGTCATCCTTTTTTTAATGAAGTTCACCAATGTGAGGTGGGAATGCAGAACAAGAAGCGATGTTCTAAAAATGGCTATTGAAAGGTGAAATTAGAATCAAGCACAAAGGTCAATAACACTGCTAACTCATTCAGAAACATCAATATAATCATTTAAAAATCTCGAAATGAGAAGCAATATCGAAAAAC
This sequence comes from uncultured Bacteroidota bacterium, assembly GCA_937954085.1. Lineage (GTDB taxonomy): Bacteria > Bacteroidota > Bacteroidia > Bacteroidales > M50B96 > M50B96. Next base: position 11,906 of record CALGAK010000030.1, on the reverse strand, counting down.
GAAATTGGTAAGCAATTCTTCCAAGCATACCATTCAATCCACGAAGCCGATTTCACCTTTAAAACGCCTCTGTCGCTCTACGCAGCATTTGGCACATTAATCTCTCTATTTATACTGATTATAAGAAAATTAGCTTGCCAAATCGGAATTTGGTAGCCGGAATTGAATTATCTTTGACAAGCAAATGTTTGCCATGGATATGATTTCAATATCGACTAAAGGATTTGTGCCTTTTCACTCTCAAAAAATTTGGCCAATCGAATCGAATCGCATAACAAGCATTATCACCAGAAGGATCATTTTACCTGAGGCTCAATACTGAAATTTTAATTGAAACTAATCATCGTATCAACCCAAACGATATGCCATGAAAAAGCAACTGCACCTTTTGCTTCTTGTTCTTTTGTTTAGCCTCCCCGGCCTTTGTCAAATTCCTACCAGCCTGGTTTTGCAACCCGATGCAATTCAAGGGAAAGATGCACTGGCGTGGTTGCTGCACCCGAATCAAAACATGGGCAACGATCCACAAGCCAATATATTAGCCTGGACCAATCAAGGTGGACTCACTCACATGCGCTATTTTGTTGACTTTGGCCTCGACACAATTCCAGTCGGCTCGACCATCCAATCGGCTCAACTTTTTTTATACAACTTCCCCACGGCTCCTAGTTGCAATGGCTCACATCTTCAACTTTCAGGAAGCAATGAAATGGTCATTCGACGCATAACCACCAATTGGGACGAAATGGTATTAACCTGGAACAACCAACCTACCCTAACCGATTCGAATATGGTAGTTACTCCTCCGAGCAGCAATCCACATCAGGATTATGCAGTAGATGTTACCACTTTGGTGCAGGACATGGTAGATAACCCCACACAAAGCTTCGGATTTGGCATGAAGCTGTTAACCGAGGATTACTATCGATCGCTTATTTTCGCATCCAGCGATAACCCTAATTCGGCTTTGCACCCTAAACTCGAAATTACCTATTTAAGCTATCCTCCGTTTACCTTTATCCAGTTAGATACCTGCGAAAGTTACTATTGGCCGCTTTCAGGCCTTACTTACAATCAGTCGGGAACGTATTACGATACTTTGACAAGCATTTTAGGACAAGATTCGATTATTGCCCTCGAACTGAATCTAACCAGCGATACCCTGATTGAACTCAGCTTAACCGTTTGCGACGGATTCTACTATTGGGAAGCAGTTAACGATACCCTCACTACTCCCGGTGAATACTCAGCACGACTTGAAACAGCAACCGGTTGCGACTCTACCATTATCCTCACCCTGGATTTTGGTCAATCGTCATCCGACACTATAAATGCTACCAGTTGTGAATCGTATTTTTGGGCTGAAACGGGACAATATTACGGAGCTTCCGGATATTACGAAGCCATTTATCCTAACAGTTCGGGTTGCGATTCCACCATTGTTCTAGACTGCATCATCCAGGAAGCCGATGAATTACTCGAGGTAGTGAGTACTTGTGGTCCTTATTTATGGGATTTGAGTGGAATGGAGTATGCCACTTCCGGAGTATACAGCATGGTCTATACGAACCAGAACGGATGCGACTCAACTCATTATTTGCAACTGGAAGTAAATGAGTTAACCCTTATTAATCACCCCGATGATGTTCTTACAGAAGAGGGGCAAAACGCTAGCTTTCAGGTTGAAACCAATCCTAGTTATGCGAATTACCAGTGGGAGCGTAACAGCGGCTCCGGTTTTCAACCCATGCAAAATAGCTCGACGATTAGCGGGACGAATACCGCCCTTTTGTTTTTAGCAAACCTGGATTTATCCTGGAATAACAACCTCTTTCGTTGCATTGTGAGTAATGGAGCCTGCACCGATACAACGAATATGGCATCCTTGCAAGTCAATCCGATTGGAGTGAACGAATCGTTTACCAATTCCATACGCATTTACCCCAATCCTGCCCAAGAGTATTTTCTAATCGAAACGGAAATACCTCTTTACGGTAGGCTATTCAACCTACAAGGACAAACCGTAATGCAAATAGATACCCGGAAAAGCAATAAAATCGATTTAACGCTAATTCCGGAATCGGTTTATTTCTTGCAACTATTCAATCCAAAACAAGGCGCTACCCATACTGAAATTATTCAGGTAAAAGGGAAATAAGTGAAGCGTAATCCGCTCGCCATTTATTCCTTCATCGGGTTACCTTGAATCAGAAACCAATCGACCCAAGCGTCCATTTGCTTGACCGATATAGGTCGAAGGAGGATTTTTCGCTCCTGATCGAGGAGAAAGAGCGTTGGAGTGCCAAACACATAGTAGGATTCAACCACAGGGCTGTTCCATTTCTGATAATCGCACACGGAGATGAACCCAAAATCGGAGGCAAAGGATTCAAAATCGCTGCGGTTCTCATCGAGCGAAACAAATACAACTTCGACCCCTTCGGTTTTCCACTTCCGGTAATATTGCGCCATTTCGTTCAGCTCCGATTTACAGGCCGGACACCAACTTGCTCCAAAGGCGACGAGCACGTAGGAGTCAGAAATATCGGATAGTTTTTCAGGAATTTTGTCCCCTTCGTAAGCAGGAGCAAATACATCGCCCACAAAAACAAAATCGGGGGCTATCTTCCCTTTCTTCATGGCACGATACGTTTCCAATTGACGAGCTAAATCGTTGTTCAGCGTGCACGAATTCTGCGACAATGCTTTCAAAGCCAGGTATTCCGATGCTTCGAACAAACTATGGGTCTCGAGCAAATTGAAAAGGAAATTGGTTATTTCATTCATCAGCAATTCGTGTCCGCTTAATTGATTCATCAGCGAGTCGATCGAAACTTTCATCGATTCGTACACTAGCTCAAGCGAAACGCCACTATTTTCGATTAGCCAGAAATGACTTTCGAGCGCATCTTTCAGGAGTCCGCTTCGGTAGAAACGTGGATTGGAATAATCGAGTTGACGGAATGCGGCGATGGTAGCAGGGATTTCGTCGGTTCGATATTGAGCAACAACCGAAACTGAACTGATTAATTTTCGGGTAGGCAAAAACCATCTTACATAAGCATCTTTTGGCAGCTGAGCCAGAAAAAGGCTATCCTCTCGACGAATGCGGGTCTTCTCCTCGACAATCGCCTTTTGAGGAATTTCCTGCACGGCGAATAAAGAATCGAGCTGATAGATTTTTTCCAGATAAATCCAGGCGCTCAGTGCTTGTTCTCGCCGAGGATGCTCCGATGCATACTGATCCAACCATTGGTTTTCCTGTCCCTCGAGCACCTTGATACTCTCCGGAGTACTCAGAGCATCTCCCTGAATCACAACATCTTCGCCACTTAAAATTAGAAAATAGGGTTTCTGATCGGCCGAAATCAAGTAAGCAACACCCTCTTTCACCGAATAATTCAGGGAGAAATTCCCTTTCTCATCGATTCGGGTGGTGGCAATGGGATAAGTATCAAACCCTTCGAAACCTTCGAGGCGAATGGTTTCGTTCGCAAGAGCTGGTAGTTGCCCGGAAATGGTTTGAGCCACAGCCGAATAAAAACTTAGTGGAAGGAGTAGTGCAAACAGTAAGAATTTCTTTTCCATGTGATAAAACAGCTTCATTAGCAATCGATTGAGCAAGCATTTCATTCAACTAGCCCAAAATTGCGACGAAGGTAATCTACCATGGTGAAAAAATTAAAGTTCTTCTACCGAAATTCAGACTTTTATCCAGGCGATTTAACAGGATCATGGATTACATATCTTTAATACAGCGGATTGAACCACCACGGCTTCGAAAAGTCCCAAAAGGAAAGGCATTATTATACTTGAGAATTAAACTCCAGGCATAAGTGCCCGACGGACTGCTGGTCCAATAATGCGTTTCAAGAGTTGGCATACCCACCACCAAATTACCATAGCTGCCTGAACGCCAACCACCCGAAGGGAGTTTAAGGGGCGACAACATCGCTCCATAGGAATCTTGACTAGACCACGTAGCCATTTCCTGCTGCAATTCAAATTTGGTAGGTAGCCGAAAACCGGTAGGACAGGGATTGTTAATTCCACCCAATCCTTGCCATAAGAGGTCATTTCCTCCTATTCTCCAATCGTGAGGATAAACCCCATTGGTTGCAATCCATTCCGGATGATTGGGCGTATCGGTTGGACTCAATTGCTGGGTAATGGTGGAGGTTCTACATTGGTGTCCATCGGTAAATCGACCCCACTGGTACAAATCGCCCATCGAGAGCAAATCCGCCTCATGCAAAGCAACTCGCTGTGCACCCACATTGCGATCCATCCAAACTTTTCCAGTGAGTGGATTCGTTACTTCCACAACCAGACTGATAATAGCATTGCAATGGATACTCCCTTCCGGGAAACTCACAAATTGGGCGCAATTGATTGTGGTATCGCTGAGTGTAAGCGGCACAGAAATACCACAAGCATTATAAGCCCACACATATCGGATTAATAAATGATCGCATTGGCTCACCAACTCGGTATAACTAGTATCGTTTCCGAGGTCGGTTGCCTGACTAAAATCGTTCACTGTACTCCATTTATACCCTTCAGCATCGCTTACCTCGTTCCACGACCAAGTAATGAAATTAAGTCCAATCACACTTGGAAGGGCCAATGGAGCTGTTGGAGCAAAAATAGGGTTGACCCAAAGGTTTTGCGGCATCGATGTGCCGACCGTATTCGAGGGAGTAACCGATACCAATCCCGAACTAGCTCCCGCCACTACGGTAATGGAATAACTTCCTTGTCCGGCCAGTATCGACCAATCGGAAGGAATGGTCCAGATGTAGGTTACTCCTGGCTGATTAACAACCTGATAAACGATGCCCGAATCGCCGGCGCAGGGGTTCAAGTCTCCCAGAATGGAATCGGGCTGGTTAGGCATAACCACTCCGAGTGAATCCTTGATGCATCGCACGGAAGCTCCAACCGCCCGAAAATCGGTATTGATGCTTGCCAACGAGCTATTGAGGGTTAACACACGGGCGTTCGTTCCAACCAGATTACTCGTCCAGTAATTTCCAAACATTCCTTCGCCCAGCAACCATCCATTGGAATGATTGCGAAAACCGGCAGGCGAAAGTTTTAAGGACGAGTTGAATCCACCGGATAAATCGGGAGTCGCCCAGCCTGATAATTCGTCGGCAAATTCCGCTTCGGTTGGAATACGGTACGCTAAGGGACAAGGATTATTCTCTCCGTACAAACCTTGCCACAGCATGTTATTTTGGGGATTTCGCCAATCATAAGGGATTGTAGCTGCGAGAATGAAAAAAGCATGTTGCGGTTGGCTTGCACTACTCAATAGGCTGATGGTATCGGAATTTCTACATTGATGCCCATCGGCAAAGCGACCCCACTGATACAAATCGCCGAAAGAGAGCGAATCATTCAGTGAAACAGCCGATTGAACAGCTCCTAAGTTGCGATCCATCCAAATTCGTCCGGTATGAGGACTAATTACCTCCTGCACCAGAGTAGGCTGAAGGCTATCGCACCACACAGTTTCGGCAGGATACGTTGAATTGAAGCAAATCTCGGTCGAATCGTTGAGTACTGTGGGAATTTTAGAAACGCCACAGGCATTGTATGCCCAAACGTAGCGAACAAAGGTTGAATCGCAGGCTAAACCCGATTCTGAATAAACCGTATTCGTTTCCACATCGAAAGCCAATGAATCCTGATCGGTGTAGTGCCAGAGGTAACCATCGGCTCCGGTTACCGATTGCCAATTCCACAAAATAACACTCGAAGCACTAAGGTGAGCCAAACTCATGGGAGAATCAGGGAGGGTTGTAACCACCACACTCAAAGTGGCCGGTGGTCCTGTACCGCCGCTATTGCTGGGTGTTACCGACAACATACCACCATTACTGCCGACCACTACCACCACGGAAGCAGTGCCCTGCCCTTCCACAATAATCCAATCGGCCGGGACAGACCAGGTATAGGAAACCTCACTAAGCGAATCGACCGAATACACCAGGCCTGAATCATTTTCGCAAGGCTGGAGTGGGCCCATGATGGAAGAAGGTTGATTCGGAGGAAGTACAATGAAAGTATCCTTGATGCAACGAACCGAAAACCCACCTGAACGCGCATTCTCAGCCAAAGTTGAGGAGGCAGGGTTAATCTCCAGGAAAGTTGACAGACCAACCCAGGAATTAGTCGACGACCAGAAAACACCCATCGTATCGACGCTTGATAAGTTGCCACTGGTTCCACTGCGCCATCCTCCGGCACTGAGCTTCAACACTGAATTGAGCGCACCCGTAGCATTCTGATTGCTCCAGCTTTGTCGTTCGGCTTGCCATTCGGCGGCAGTAGCTATACGAAAACCCGTAGGACAGGGATTGTTGAGGCCCGATGCACCTTGCCACAAAGAAGTATCGGTCGTTGTGGACCAGTCGAAAGTCGTTGGGCTGGTCACAATAAACAGATTGTTACCAGGAATTGATCCGGAACTAAGACTCGTTGTAGCGGATGAGTTGCGGCACTGATGTCCATCGGCGAACCGCCCCCACTGATACAAATCGCCATAGGACAGACTGTCGTTGGTGTTTTGTGCTACCTGCTGTGCTCCCAGGTTTCGATCCATCCACACTTTCCCGGTTAAAGGATTCAACACTTCAACCACCGGGGTGATGAAATTTTTGCAAAAAACCGTTCCTTCCGGATAAAGACTAAAACTCGTATCAGTAATTACCAGTATTTCATCGCTATAATCGATTCCGACCTGGTTTATTGCATAAGCCTTAAGGTGATAAGTAGTCAAGGCCGCTAAACCAGTGATAGACACCTGAAAGCTACCCAGGCCGCTTCCACTTATTTCGAAAGAATCGGAAATACTTGGATTACCGATGGTATTCCAACAAACTCCCCGCTCGAACACAGCCGCTCCCCCATCCTTAGTCACTATGGCATTAAGGGTAATCGAATTAATCGAAACCTGCGTTGGATTATCGATTTGGACTTCGGGATAATAGAGCACATGGCACGTATCGGAATAATCCGTTTCGCAATCGGGAACAATCAAGGCAGCCCGAAGGAAAAGCTCCTCGGTTGGAAAGAACTGATAGCTGGTGTCGTTAGCTCCTGAAATGGCTTCCCAGTTGATTAAATCGGTCGATTGCTCCCATTGTACCGTACCAGACTGAAAATTACCCGCATGAAAAATCAATGAATCGTTCCCCGGAACTTCAAGCAGTTGACCACTGACCTGGCTTGTGCTAATTGCAACGATTAGTGCAAACCAAAAAAAGACTTTTACTTTCACCCCTTTACCTGCATTAATGAATAAATCGAAATAAATACCAGAAACCCAACATTCGAAAGTCTTCCCCCCAGACTTCCTTTAAAGGATTAACACCGAAACGGATTCCAATGCTTGGAAGATAGGTAAAAAGCCGATTCATTGGATGAGAATTCTCCACTTCTCTCGGTTAAAAACAAACGTCTACCCGTTTTGAACCGAAAAGAAGTTTTTGGGCTTACGGCTGGGTGAATTTTACCGAAAAAACCTTTTTAACCCTCACTAATCGTCGGTTTAAAAAGGATTCGAAGGAGTGAGCATTATTGCCCAAACCGATAATTCAGATTCAACACAAAGTTTCTTCCGGGTGCAAAAATGGGGTAAGTAGCAGCCGTTACCGAACGGTTCAAATGCTCGTAGTAATTCTCGTCGAGCAGGTTGTTTACTCCAAAACGAAGCGAGAGTTGATCGGTCCATTGATAGGCCAGGAACAAATCGATGGTAATGAAAGATGGTGTTTGTGTTTCGCCAAAATCGGCCGCAATCCGGTTCTGATTAGCAACATATCGAAGTTGAATCGATGGAGAAAAACGTTCCGAGAAGAGGAATGCTTTTACCTGATAACGGATATCGAAAGGGGCAATTTCCGGCAAGGGTTGTTGCGTTTTCAGATCGACGGCATAGGTATAGGCCCATTGAAGCTGATGCGAGAAGGATGCAGCCAGTTGGTGCGCCACACTTCCTTCCAATCCGGTTTTAAATGCCTGATCGAGGTTAATCACGCTGCGTACACCTGGGCTGGTGGGTAACCGAGGACTTAAAGCCGTATCGATTTGCGAGGAGATATAGTTTTGCAGGTAGGCTGCAAACAAGTCGATTGTGAGCGAAAAATTCTCCGTCGTGAAAGCCAATTGCGCATCGGCCTGGTAGTTAGTTTCCGGCAACACTTCGGGATTTCCGAGCCATTCATAAGGATCTTGACCCACCGGCAAGTAATGGGCATAGCGCTCGGTTAAGCTACCACTACGCTGAGCTCTTCCAAGCCAAAGTCCGGTTTTCCATTGCGAAGTCCAGTTCTTAACTCCTCCGAAACTAATGCTCGGATTAAAATCCTGCACCTGGTGGGTAGGATGAACCAGTAAAAACTCATCGGATGGATCGAATAATTCTCCGGTATTCCATTCCAATCGACTCGAAACCACCCAATCGATCGACCAGCGATTTACCTGGTACTCGAAAAAGGCGGCAGTTTTTCGAATCATACCATCCTGCCAAACCGGATCGATAAAGGTTTGTCCTATCATCGGTCCCATAAGAAAATCGCGCACACGGCTCCCACTGGCAGTTTCGGTCCGAAAATCAATTCCTGTAAAAAGCTGATTACCGGCCCATTGCCAAACACCCTCGGAACGGAAACCATAATTTTGTGTATTTGCCTGAGTTGAAGCATTCAACATGCGAGGGTCGAGTGGTTTTAAGCCATTATCCATGAGATGATCGACCCAAGAAGCATAGAGCGTTGTATTCCACGATTGGAGGTATTTTCCCGATAAAATCCAATCATGACGTGTGTGCATCATCCAGGTTTCGTCGTTGCGCAAATCCATGCTCAAGGCAGGGAAATCGGCATCTTTGGCTTTGTTATGAGTAGCAGAAAAACGCAGGTGATGGGAGGCACTGAGTTTCAGTCCCAGATTGCTTCCAATACTTAAGCGAGAAAAATCGGCGGGAATCAGCTCTCCGTTGCCGGCGCGGTAATCGTCGCCTTCCGACCAAGAGCCAAAAACAGCAAAGTCGTACCATTTCCCTCGTAAACCTAATTGGGCCTCGCCACGAGGCATGTTTCCATTGGATTCGTAACCGATATTCAGTCTTCCGTAGCTTGCAATTTTTGAAGCAAATCGAGGCGATTCCGTTTTGAAATGTATCGTACCCCCGAATCCGGTTCCAAATCGGAGCGCATGAGGTCCTTTAAGCACATCGATTCGTTCCATCATATTCGGAGCCATTTGACTGGTAGGCGGATCCATTCGATTCGGACAAGCAGCGGTAGCGCTTTGTGCACCATTCAAAACAATATTCAACTGCTCATATTTAAATCCACGGAAAACCACATCGAAACCATAATTGCCACCCTTTCGAATACTGTTAAAGGAGGGAATATCGTTTAACACGGCTGCTGCATCGTGTTCCAAGCGATCGTTTTGCTCTACCTCCTGCGAGCAATGCGGAGCATGAGCATTCCGTCGGAGGGCCACCACCGTAACCGGATGAATACTAAATTCCAATTTGCGACGATAGAACACGCCGTTTTGCACCACGTATTCGAGTGCTTCGCCAGCGAGCGACCAGTTGCCATAATCCAAACTGCTTAGCTGCAATTCATCGTTTAATTCAAAATGAAAACGAATCTTTCCATCCGAGTCGGAAATGCCCTGTTGCTCACCAACTTGGTAAGCGACTCCAATAATTGGAGACTTGTCGGTTTCGTCGAGGATTTGAATTTCGGCATGATTGATTTGAGCCCATGCCGACAGGGCTAATAACAGCCACATGGCTGTTGCCAGAAGTTTTGATACCATTGTGTTGCCTGTTTAGTTAGTTAATTAGTCGAAATGTAACAGAAAAAAACGAAGCTTGTTTGATACCGATTCCTGTTTTCTCTAACCTTATTTCATTTCAATTGAATATCCGAACCAAATAGTTAATTCCCTATATTTAGGGTGTTAACTCATTATAACTTTAATCCACTGACTATGAAACAACAATTACTCCTGGTTGCTTTCCTTTTAAGCGGCCTAATCGCCTCGGCTCAAACGAAATCGGAAGAAAAAAGCTCTCTAAATCATGAAATTAGCATCGATGCTACTTATTTTATTAAAAATCTGATCGACTTATCGGCGAACTATTATTCTGCCGACCCTCACTTCCTTCGGTATAAACTTCATACGCGTGCAGGTTCATTGCGGCTGGGAGGGAGCATAGGGGGGAGCAACAGAAACATCGAGGACTCGACACAAATTCCCCAACTCGCGTCTAATTTCAACACTGAAAGTTCATCGGCTTATGCCTTTTTAGGCTGGGAATTTAAGACTCCCCTTTCTAAACGATTCATCCTGAATTATGGATTAGACTATCGGTTTGCTCACCAAAAATCCTACAACAAAAGCATGTATGGAAGTATTAGCTCGTCATACTATGGCGAATGGGAGGAGACCAATACAGGTCATGGAGCTGCTGCAGTGCTGGGTATTAAGTTCCTTCTTACACAACGGTTTTTTCTCTACGCCGAAACCAGTTGGATTTACATGGTTTCTAACTATAACCGGAATAGGACTTATACTCCTGTACAAGAAGGGGTTAATACTCCAGAGGACATTTTAGAATCCTATTCTGAAGTAGATTATGGATTTCAGTTACCGGTGAATCTCTACGTCGGATTTAGTTTCTAGCAAGGGGAAATATTCAAAATTCAAGATTTAAGATTTAAGATTCAAGATTTAATTTCGATTCAGTGGGATTGAATGTTGAATTTTAAATCTTCCTTCCCACCTAAATCTGAGCGAATACAACCTTTACTCAAAGCAGTCTGATTCGGTAAAGTTTTTATCTTCGTGCCGCTAAAAAACTGCCTTATGCTTGCTAATCCTTACGTATTAACCTTACTCGATTTCATTCACCAAATGGCATCCATTGCTTGGATTGGTGGAATGGTTTTTAATCTTTTGGCCGTATTACCGGCCGTTCAGCAGTCGCTCGATCCATCGCTTGCCGGCAAATTCATAGGAGCGCTCATGAAACGGGTTCGGGTTATTGCCTATAGCTCCTTGCTGGCCTTATTCATTACCGGTATTCCTCTAAAAATAGCCAGTGAATATTACGGAGGCATCATCAATTTTGACACAACCTGGTCCACGGCAAGCTTCGTTAAACACGTATTGGTGGCTATCCTGGCTTTAGTTGCTTTTTATTCCTTCGAGCGCCTTTCGCCCAAAGTAGCCAAAGTAGCACAAGCCGGTCCATCGGAAGAACTACTGCAGCTCCGAAATCGTCAAAAGAAACTCGCTGGCTTATCCTTTTTGCTCGGCCTAAGCATCGTACTTATTTCGGTGTATATGAAGTATTTGTAAGGAAAAAACCAATTACTTAGTTCCTCGTCCCATCCGAACCAAGCCATACCCGATTGGAACAAATACCAACAACAAAATGAGGGGGAGTAAGAACACTCCAATATAATCGTTCAAGCCGTGAGCGTTGCGAACCATTTTCCAGGAAATGAGGGCAAAAACCACTACCATGGAAAGATTTAAGGAACGAATCATGCGCGTAGCCGTACGATACTGATGCAAGGCATTTTCCGGCGTTATTCTAACCGGATAATTGAAGGTGTGAGGATAAAAATTCAGAATATAAAGCGATGTATATAAAATGGCTGACAGGATCGGCATTAAAAACAACACCGCTTTCTTACTGTAACCATTTGGATTCCCCAAAGCATCGAAATGGGTAGGAATCTCATCGCCTAAATCAGCATAAGAACTAATTGTAAACCAAAAGGTTCCCAAAAGAATCAGCCAACCCAAACCTTCAAGCAAATAATCGAACCAATTTCGAGCTGGCTGAAGATGTGGCTGTTTTATTC
>CALGAK010000029.1 GCA_937954085.1 uncultured Bacteroidota bacterium | reverse complement strand
GGCTCGTAAAAAAAGTCCGTGTAAATTGATAGGTTTTCGCTTCGTAATCCCGCACTACGCATAGCCGAGACCGTTACCGCCAAGCAAAAAAACGACCGTGCGGATATTAATAGTTATAATCTGAGCATATTTTGCGGAGAAAGTTTTGTTTGCGGAGAATAAGATGTATATTTGTCGCATAAATTGCGGAGAATGAAAATTTATATACACGAAAAAGAAAACTGGACAGACTTCACTTGGGATAATAAGAAAGTGATGATAAAACTTGGTGAAGCTAGAAATCAACAGGGCAGACTTCTTGGTAAAATGGAATCACTAGGTTTTGATTTGCAGAATGAAGCGGTTTTGAATACTCTTACTTTAGATGTTATAAAATCATCTGAGATTGAAGGTGAGTTTTTAGAAATTGAACAAGTACGTTCTTCAATTGCTCGTCGACTAGGAATTGATATTGCCGGAGCAGTGGAATCGGAACGCCATGTTGACGGAATAGTTGAAATGATGCTTGATGCTACACAGAGGTATGACTTGCCTTTGACTAAAGACAGATTGTTTGGTTGGCATGCTGCGTTGTTCCCATCAGGTTGGAGTAATCTATATAAAATCACAGTTGCAGACTGGAGAAAAGACACGACTGGTCCAATGCAAGTTGTATCTGGACCTATGGGAAAAGAAAAAGTTCACTACCAAGCTCCAAGCTCAGACAGGATAGAACCAGAAATGAAAAGATTCTTAGACTGGTTTGAAAACGAGAAAGAAACAGATTTGGTTCTAAAAGCCGCTATTTCGCATATATGGTTCGTGACAATTCATCCATTTGACGATGGAAACGGGCGAATTACAAGAGCAATTACAGATATGACATTGGCACGTTCTGACAAAAGTATCAGGCGATTCTACAGTATGTCAGCGCAAATTAGAGTCGAAAGGAAACAGTATTATGAAAAACTTGAAAAAACACAAAAAGGAAATTCAGATATAACAGAATGGATTTTGTGGTTTTTGCAATGTTTAATAAATGCTATTGACTCCACAGATGGGACTTTATCGAAAATACTTCATAAAGCAGAATTTTGGAAAATACATTCCACCACAATTCTCAATGATAGGCAACAAAAAATAATAAATAGACTTCTTGATGGATTTGATGGAAAGTTAACAACCTCGAAATGGGGGGAAATTAATAAGTGTTCACAAGATACTGCTCTTCGAGATATTCAAGATTTGATAAAAAAGAATATCTTACAAAAAGAAGCAAGTGGTGGACGGAGTACAAATTATGAATTGAAAGAAATGTCAGGCGGTAATAATGTGTAAAAATAATAGCCGAAATAGCAGTAAATTCAAGGGTTGTAGCCCGCTTCAATTTTCTTGTAACTTGACAGGAAAGTGCCACGCAGCCGGCTACTATTCTTATACTAAACGTTAGCATTAATTATGGAATATCGTGAAAATCGCATCCAATAAGATATGAGGTACTTTATATTCATGCTTACAATTTTGTTAGTTGGACAACAAGTAAAAGCCCAAAGTGACGTGTCGAATGCAGATTCTACTCTCACTGCTATTCCTAAACTCGATTTAAAATTTGCTGTGGTCGAAAAGACATCTAATCAAATTCTCGCCAACTCAATAAACCATATTTCGACCAGTATCGGAAAGGATTCTGTATATGTATATCAAAATGAAAGAAATAATGCCTTCATGATTTATGGAATTGATAGTAGCTACCATTTGGTAGATTTAAACGTTTCGCACAAGTTTAATCCGGATAATATGAATTATCAATATAGCTTTAGTTTCGATAGTTTGGGAACCAACAACAAATATTTGGTCATTAAATGGTTTGGTAGAAATTATAGTGAGCATTCGAGATCCTCGGGCTCACAAGAATTTATGTGCAATCAAACGATTAGTGAATATGAATCAATAGAAGAAGGCGTTTCAATCATTTCTTTAATTTCAAAAAAAGTACTGTTTCAAGGAATTACCGAAATTAGAAAGACGGAAAGTCAAACCCAAAAACCAGGTCGATATAAAAAGGAAATTAAGAATGAAAAAATAACTAAAGCCCAATTCATTCAGAATTATGATTATTTAAACCTATTCAATCATGGATATGAAGATTATTATTATTGGGTACTTTATAATAATTTGCCGTTTGGATTCTATCAAGTCATTGATGATCAATACGTATTAATTTTAAAAAAATAATGCTTATAAATAGGACTCTGAGCGCTCTCCAAGACCGAGCGAGGAGTGCTGGTTGGACTACATCCGACCTAGAGTGAAGTTTCCCTATGGGCTCATCGAAGGTATTGGTGATTTTAGCACCGTGAAATCGAAACCGTTCTCTGAAATTTTGCAGGCTTATTTGCCGGATCGTTCTCATGTCGAGTATTCTATTCCTTTCCTAATCGCCCCCAAAAACTTTGTAGCTCATTTTGAAAAAAGAAACAGCTCAAAAATTATGTATATTTGAGCCACAATTAATGTCTTGGTGAGCTAAATGAGTCGAAAATGAACGATAATAAAAAGTCCGAAATCCTGAATTTTATCTTAAAAAATCCCGAATCTTCCTCAAAAGAAATTCATGAAGGAATACTCATTTCAATAAGTTATGCTACTGTAAAGCGGATTCTAACAAGTTTAACGTCCGAAAATTTAATTTCTAAAATTGGGCAGGGGAAAGGAACAAAGTATGTTATCTCCCCAAGTTTCGTGCTGCTGCAACCCATTGATATTGAGGATTACTATAAAAAAGAAATTGATGAAAGAGAAATCAAAGAAAAATTTAATCTCGATTTAATAACTCATACCCTCGGAAAGGCTAATCTGTTTACTGAAAATGAATTTCAAAAATTAGAACAACTTCAAAAGACTTATAAAAATAACTTTTCTCAACTTTCAGAATATCAATACAAAAAGGAATTGGAAAGATTAGCCATAGATTTGAGTTGGAAATCGTCTCAAATTGAGGGGAACACCTATTCACTACTCGAGACAGAGCGGTTGTTAAAAGATAAAGAAACCGCAGCCGGAAAAACAAAAGAAGAAGCAACGATGCTATTGAATCATAAAGATGCAATTGATTTTATCATTGAAAATCCGGATTATTTAATACCGCTAACTGTTTCAAAAATTGAAGATATTCATAGTATTTTAATCAAAGAACTTGCTATAGACCGAAACATTCGAAAACGAAGAGTGGGTATTTCAGGCACAAATTATCGTCCGTTGGATAATGAATTTCAGATCAGAGAATCGTTGATAAGGATGTGTGATTTAGTGAATAGTAAAAATAATATTTTCGAAAAAGCACTTTTAACATTGGTTTTAATTTCTTACATCCAGCCCTTTGTAGCTGGAAATAAAAGGACTGCAAGAATTGTCAGTAATGCAATTCTGATGAATAATAATTATTGCCCAATTTCATTCAGAACCGTTGATCCTGTCGAATATAAAAAAGCAATGTTACTGTTTTTTGAGCAAAACAATTTATCAGTCTTCAAAGAGATTTTTATAAATCAATTTGAATTTGCTGTGAATACCTATTTCTAAGATGACCCAAAGCGTGCGGCAATAAATCGAACTCTGCCCACTCTCCAAGACCGAGCTAGGAGTACAGGTTGGACTGCATCCGACCTAGAATGAAGTTTCCCTATGTACTTATCGGGGGTTTTGGTGATTTTAGCACCGTGCAATCAAAACCGTTCTTTGAAATTTTGCAGGCTTATGTGCCGGATTGTTCTCATGTCGAGTATTCTATTCCTTTCCTATGAAGCATTTGGTGGGTTTCAGAGGGAATAGCGCATAGCTCTCCCATACTACCTACCAGTAGATTTTTTGTGAAATGATCGTCGAAAGCACGTAGCTTCCGATATAGCTGGTGAACGAATGCGGGGCAAATCGCTTGTTTCGATCATCCGACCGGTTTTACTTGCAGGAGAAATGCAGGAATTAAAACCGATTAGGCCCTGGATTCGATCGAATCGGGATTCCAGCTCTTCTTGTTTTTCGATGATTGAATGGGTGTCGGCCTTGAGTGGAAAGCTAATCGGTAAATAAGATGAAGTTCAAACCAATTTATTCACCCACGGAGCCATTGGGCATATCCATGTGGATAGGGATGTAGGAAGTGGTTTAAGAACATAAAGCGCTTTGTGAACGGAACTTGGCGAAGCGATCTCACGACTGAAGGAAGTAAACTTTTAAGTGCGAAACTCTCGAATGTCGGGGCAAGTTGTGGGAAGGCTGTGGTGAGATTTCCCTGCCTGAGATGATTAGCTTTCATTTAATAATAGCACGTGTTGCAGTGTTGAAGAAAAGCACGTATTTTTGTGAAAAAGATAATTGACATGAATACTAAATTAACATTAACAATAGAAAAAGAGGTCATTGAAATTGCAAAAGAATATGCAAAGGAAAAAGGACAAAGTCTTTCGGAATTGGTTGAAAACTACTTCAAATTTGTTGCTGTCAAAAGGATGAAAATCAAGGAAAAGCAACTTTCCCCTAAAGTCAGAAAATTAAGAGGAATTCTTAAAACCGATGATAATTTTGACTACAAACAAATTTTAACCGAAGAGCTTTCAAAAAAATATGGAGTATAAACTTTTTGTGGATTCAGACGTAGTTATTGACTTTTTTACTGACCGTGAACCTCACGCAAATTCTGCAAGTGAACTTTTTGAACTGAATGAACAAGGATATGTAAGGGTGTATCTATCTGCTGTAAGCATCAATAACATTTATTATATAGTCAGGAGATTTTTAGGACATAAAAAAACGCTCGAAGTTATTGAGACATTGACTGAAATGACAGAAATTGTTGGGACAACAAAAAAGGAAATCAATCAAGCGTTAAAGAATAATTTTACAGATTATGAAGATTCTGTTCAATATTCTTCCGCCCTAACAATTAAAGGTTTAGATGTAATAATAACACGAAATATAAAAGATTATAGGAATTCTTCAATTGCCGTTATGACACCTTCGAATTTCCTGAAAATGATAGAAAAAAACGAGAGCTAATAAATCGAACTCTGCCCTTTCATTTACGCTAATGATTGTGTCCAATTGAATGAATACCAACAGGATCGTAGAAGCATCGTTAAAGAAGAAAACACTTTAAAAATTGACTAAAGCGGAGGCAATACTCACCACTAGCATGTCGAAACTAAACTATGTATGGACAATACTTGCATTTACTCTAGCACTAAATAGTGCGAAGGCACAAAATCCAACTCCTGCTCTTATTGGTTATTGGCATAATTGGAATGATGTAAACGCTCCTTATCTGCCTTTAGATTCCATAGATAATCGCTATAGTTATATCGTGATGGCTTTTGCTGTCCCAACGTCTCCAACGGATATGACCATGTTGTTTACACCTGATTCTAATTCACCAAGCGGATTAGCATCCAAGATTCAGGCATTACAAAGCGAGGGTAAAAAAGTCCTGTTAAGTATCGGAGGGGCCACTTCAAGTATTGACCTTACTACTACTGCCAATAAAGACGCATTTATCAATTCAATTACCGACCTTATCAATACTTATGGATTCGATGGAATCGACATTGATATTGAGCATGGAAACTCTGTGTTAATAACCGGCGGCACAATAGCTGCACCAAGTAATAGTGCACAAGTCAATTTAATCGATGCCATTAAACAGATCATGGCAAATTATCGTTCGAATCATGGACAAAAACTATTACTAACCATGGCCCCTGAAACGGCTTATGTGCAAGGCGGACAATCGGGCTTTGGTGGGGTATGGGGAGGATACTTGCCCATAATTGATGCATTAAGAGATTCCCTCGATGTGTTGCAGGTTCAATTATATAACAGTGGAACAATGAATGGTATTGATCAGAACATTTACGAGCAAGGAACCGCTGATTTTATAGTTGCTATGACAGAGGCTGTAATCCAAGGATTTAACACTACGGGAGGAATGTTTAGTGGATTACCTGCTAGTAAAATTGCCATCGGTTTACCGGCTTGTACAAGTGCTGCCGGAGGTGGATTTGTAGATGCAGCTACCGTAAAATCTGCCATCGATTATTTAATAGGAAATGGCACTCAACCTGGGAGTTATGTGTTGTCCAATCCAAGTGGATATCCATCGCTAAGAGGTATGATGACTTGGTCGATCAATTGGGATGCTGTTGGTACTTGTGGTGCTGAATATGAGTACGCTGATAGTTTTACCAGTATCTTTGGGAACACCAACTCCATTACACACTTTAAAGATGAGATAGAAGTTTCGGTATATCCTAATCCAACCAAGGGAGAGTTCACTGTTTCCCTTTCGACGAATAATTCAACCATTACGATTACCGACCTTGCAGGCAGACACGTATTAAAAACACCTGTGCACCAAAACGTCATGAAGGTAGAACTAGATCATAATGGTGTTTACATTATCAGCATTGTAACGAGTCGAGGGGCAACGACTCGAAAACTTGTTGTAAGTAAATAGAGAAATACAGCAACCTTAACCGACATAGGAGAAATCTGGGAGAAACTAAGCACTTTTCAGGATTATCTGGAAGTCTACATCTTCATCAAGAAATCCTGCAAATTCCTTTTGTCATCTAGGTTTAGCTTTTTTCGAAGACTGCTCCGAATGTTATCGATGGTGCCTGTGGTGCGATTGGTAAGCATGGCGATTTCTTTGGTGGAAAGATTCAAGCGCATTAGTGCACTTACGCGTATTTCGTTCGGTGTTATATCGGGAGCAATGGCTTTAAGTTGCTGATAGAAGCTTTCATAAACTCCAGCGAACCGGGTTTCGAATTCATGCATCGAGTTATCGTTGCGCGCCATTTTTAATTCTTTCAGCAGTGAATTGAATCTCGTTTGATGGACTACGGGTAGTTGCTCAACTCGTTCTTGTAACTGTTCACCAATAAGACTTTTGGTCTGTTGTATCGAAAGGTTACGAAGGGAGTCTGCAATGAGTTCTTTCGATTTTAATTCCAGATCGTAGGCAATTTTCTGTTTTTCTCGCAGCAGTTTTTCTTTTTCCATTTCATTTTTTCGCCGTTGCATAAAACCATAAATCAGAAACGATAGAACGACAAGAGAAGCAATTAGCCCTACGATATAGCTTAACAAGCGCTTTTGTTGTAATTGAATTTCCAATTTAGCAGTGCGATAGAGATTTAATTCTCTTTCGCGGCTCAATTGCCATTCTGCAATTACACTGCGCGGCAAATCACCCCGGTGTTTTAATCCGCTGCTTGATGCCAATCGGTAGTAATAATTAGCTTTTTCTTCATTTTGTATGGAGTCGAACACAGAAGTAAGGTGCTCATAAACCTCTATTTTCATGCTAAGGTTTTCAAATTTAGGCATTACGTTTTCCGCTGCTTGTAATTCTGAAAGAGCAGCTTGCCATTCTCCTTGATGAAGGTAGACGTGCCCCCGGTTAATTTGATTAATCACTACACCAATGCTGATCTCGTGATGCTTACAAATTGAATCTGATTTAGCCATCAGTTTTAAGGCTTCTTCGTATTCGCCCAGCTTACTTTTAAAATTAGCGTAATTGCTCAGTGTTTGGGCAAGCAGGTTAGCGTTCTCGGTTTTTTGAGCAACCTCAATAGCACGTTTGAAAGTCTTCTCAGCGCCTGAATTATCTTCCGCTTTGGATTGTATAATGGCTATATTATTAATGTATTCAATTGGAAAGTTATCTTCCTCAAATGCGTTCAGAAATTCTTGCATGTAGGTGTATGCTCCGTCAAAATGATTCAAGTTTAGGTACATCATGGATAAGTTCATGTGCAAAATTCCTAAATTCTCCTTTTGTGTTGAATCGGTTAAATCAATCGCATGATGATAATTCCTCGCTGCCTCAAAGAAATTTCCTTTCAGGTTGGCTACTTTGGCCAGTGCATTATGCCATTCTATTTTTAACCATTGGGTGGTATCAACCATCAACCCTAATTCCATTTCAATTCGGTATTTTTCAATACTATCGAGTTGGTTTAGGTAGGAATAATGATTCATCAGCAAAGCAGCTGCAATTCCTTTTGCGATAAGAAAAGATTCTGCCTGTGGATGATTGAGTAGTTGCTCTGCAAATTCAACTGCACTTGAGCGATACGAGGAATGATACAGTTCATCCATGAGTTTTCGTGCCTCTTCGGCTGGAATCAATTTTGGATAGCTGAAGAGTGCTTTAGTTTTCTCTAATAACCAGTTGTCGACATCATTAAGATTCTCGAAGCTTGTCCCGGCTGTTTCTTGTAAAAATTTCCAGCCTTGTAGTTGGTTAAGCTTTTCCCATTCCCGATTAGCTTCATCGATGGAAAAGGTCTGGATAGTTGCTATGTCCTGTTGCTCGTTTTTTGCTCTATCCGAGCAACTTAAGTGCATGATCATTACCAAAGTCAAGATAAATGAACTTCTTTTTGATGGGTTAGTCATACATTTAAATTTTCAGAACAAGTATCTGAATCCGATTGAGTATCGGGTGCCAATGTACTATTTTCCCTGCAAAAAGCTTATTCTGTTGAAGCGTTCAAGTTGGGGTTTTCTTGAAGCTGAGATACTAACCGGTTTCTTCTTGCAAGAGAAAGCCAGACTTATTGGAAGTACCGGTTTCGGGTCGTGTGATGATTTATACGTCTTTTCGCCGAAAGCCCGGAAAAGTTTCAAGGACATCGGTTTGGCGCGTAATAAACAACCTTTTATCCCTTCGGGTATTGTCTCTGTTGTTAGTCCTTAAGAAATTTCTAAGCACTTTGGTTTATTCCCAGCAATGCTCGGATAGCTTTGTCTCCTGCTTTTTCGATTGCACTGCCTTTCAGTGCACAACGAGCTGCGTTTTTATGGTTGCAGACTTCCTTGCTGTCCATCACTGGGGTCACCTCCCTATTGAAGATGGCAGATAATGTGGTTTAGCGACTATTCT
Organism: uncultured Bacteroidota bacterium; assembly: GCA_937954085.1. Classification (GTDB taxonomy): domain Bacteria; phylum Bacteroidota; class Bacteroidia; order Bacteroidales; family M50B96; genus M50B96. The sequence goes on along the minus strand of CALGAK010000029.1, from coordinate 17,937 downwards.
CCAATACCAACCCGAATGGATGGCAACAAAGTCCAATGATTCCATTTTTCCAATTAATCGTACATGGAAGTTCCTTGCTTTGCTCAGAGAACGTAGTTTTTTTGGTATATATCTCATATTTGGACTAGTGTCTAATCTGTTTGCGATCATACCCTCTTCGTTAATAACTATGCACATGCATGCAGTTTTTGCATTGAATCCAACAATTAGGGTAGCATTCGTTGCATGATGCTCTATTATGGATGAAGGTTACTACTAGTTAGGTTGTTGGCCTTCCACTTTTACACCAGCTCCCGCAACTGCTTCATAGCTTCCAGTTACAGTGAGTTTGCCACCGTTTTCAATAGTCAAGCTTTGGGGAACTGGGGCTGAGATGGTTAAGTTTTTGGTGACTACATCTGATCCTGCAGGCACAACCGGATAATAATTTCCATTGGCTACGGTTGGAATTTCAGCATCAAATTGCGCTGTTGGAATGATATTCGGATTCCAGTTGCTAGCATTATTCCAGGCATTGCTTACTCCTCCAACCCAGATAACATTGGTAGTTAAACGATAGAGTGCATAAAGGTTATCAGCCAGCAAAAAAGGGTCGAAAGTCGTGGTAGTTTCATCCACGCCAAACCTGAGGTTAGTTGTACCTCCCGCTAAGGTGGTTAGTCCGGTACTGGTGGCTTCCGACCCGCTGAACAGTTTGGCTATACCGCCTTGTCCCATCGTAATGGCAGGTGTTCCAACGACTAGGATATCCCCGCCTGAAATATCGCCTATGGCTTTGCTTTTTCCGGCATTCAGGATGATTGCATCGGTAGTTGCATCGAGGGTTGCGATGTTCTCTGAGAGGGTGATGTTCCCTTCCAGCGTTTCAATCAGGATTGGCCCGGTGGAATAAATGCCGCTTGGATTCACCGAGCCGATGGTCAATCCACCGCTCGCATCGGTTAAGCTGAGGCTACCCAGTTGGTTGGCTTCTGTTCCTCCGGCCAGGGTGGCGATATTGTTGGCAGCATTGGTTAAGGCGAAGTTTCCGGCTCCATTGAGTCCTAAGCCATTGGCTGTGAGAGCGGCCGATTGGGTAACGTATCCTGTTGCATGCAGGTTGATGTTGGCGTTGGTGGCTGTTAAAGCAGCAGTAACGTCAATATTTCCTCCATAAACCGTGATAGGACCGGCAATTGAGGTTGTTGTAGCCAGAGTAACCGTTGAAGAATTAGTAGCTTTCCCAATGGTCAATCCTGTAAGCGTATTGTTAAAGGTCCATCCTGAGGTTGAGAATGCTGAAGTAAAACTGCTCGAAGCTGGCTCTATGCGCAATTGGCCTGTGCCATTAAAGGTTTTGTTGCTTGGGCTGGGAGCATCGTTTTGTAAAACAAGCGTTCCTGCGTTGATTGTAGTGGTGCCAGAATAGGTGTTGTTGCTGGTAAGGGTAGCAATTCCGTTACCTTGTTTGGTTAGCGAACCTGTGCCACTAATGGGATTGGATAGTGTGAAGTTGTCGCTGCGGTTTATTACGAAGGACGCATTATTCGTGAGTGCGCCCGTACCCAAACTCCCTGTTGTGCCATTATTGCCCGCCTGCAATGTACCTGCTGAAATGGTGGTGGTGCCAGAATAGGTGTTGTTGCTGGTAAGGGTAGCAATTCCGTTACCTTGTTTGGTTAGCGAACCTGTGCCACTAATGGGATTGGATAGTGTGAAGTTGTCGCTGCGGTTTATTACGAAGGACGCATTATTCGTGACTGCACCCGTACCCAAACTCCCTGTTGTACCATTAATTCCCAGTTGCAAGATGCCGGCGCTAATAGTCGTAGTGCCTGAATACGTATTATTGCCTACTAAACGAATAGTTCCTGTTCCCGATTTAGTGAAATTGGTCGTTCCTGATATAATACCATCGATCCTTGACGACCCACTTTCATTGGTAGTTACTGTAAGTGATGCTAAGCCAGTGAATGCTTTTAGCCCAGTATTGATAATGCCGGAAGTAGCGATTAACTCTAAAGAACGGCTGCCGATAGAATAATTAGTGGTAGGGAATGTGGTTTCGCGGACCCATTCAATTTCTACTTGTGGATCCCAACCTATGCATGAAACATTTGTAATTGTTCGAAGATTGCCCGTATGATTGGCTAGAAAGGTAACATCGATGGTTGAATTATCGATCACATTATATTGCGAGCCATTGGGCGTCCAAAAGTCATTAAGTGTATTTCCATCTTTATATACTCGAAAGTATTCAGTGTCGCCAACTCGGATGTCATTCATCGTATTGAAGGTCGTAGTTCCCCATAACCTAAATCGAATGCTATATTCTCTCCCTGTTACAACAATGCCATCATTGGTAGTAAAGGTGTAGTCTTTTGTTGAAGCGCAATGTCTTCCGCCCCATCCCATAACCTGAATGTCTGTAATATTTGTAAACGCATCGATTTGTTCAACTGAGCCACTACTGTTGTTCCAATCAATATTTCCACTTCCGGAGTTAAGAACTAAACTGCCATTGTGTCTGAGTAGTCTAACATTTGAATTACCAAATGAAATTGAACCACCACTGGTATTCACGGTCTGCGTTCCCGATGTTTTTTGGAAATGAATTTGCGCACCATTGTTTACTTGAACGGAACCACCATTGGTACTGATGTCGCCATTTATGTACACATTGTAGAATGAGCTGAATGTCAGATTAAAAGAACCACCGGTTGATGAGATATTTCCTTTTATCCAAACGCCCCTGGTGGCATTTAATGTGAGTGTTCGACTGTTGTTTAAGCTGGTATAAGTGAAATCATCTTCGAAAACAATATGCCCTCTTCCGAAAAAAGTCGTAGGAGAACCAGATGCCGAAGAACTTCCTGTAGTGATTGAAATGTTGTTGAGCGCCAAGTTAGTTGCCAAGTTGCTTAATTGGGTGCTATTAAAAAAGAAATTCCAAGGGTCGATCAACCATTCACCTGCCGAGCCATCGGCAGCAAGTGTGCTAACGTTAATGTTGTCAAAATCGATTGCCCCGCCTGAGGTTTCGATATGGCCCCCTTTGCCGGATAGTTTACCTCCTAAAGCAAGCAAATCGCCCTGTACGAAAGTATTGGAGCGAGGATGGTTAATATTCGACCAAACCACTACTTTCCCTCCATCACCATTTAATGTTGCACTGGCATCAATAAAAGCCCCTTTATCGACCGTGACTGCCATTGCTTCGTAGATATCCTCCGGTTCGCGCAATTCCGGTAAGCTGCCTCCCTGCCAATCGCCACCGATTAAGATTTTGCCGCCACCAAGCGAGCCATTCGAACGAATTCGCGCGTCCTTACTTATCAGCACCTCATCGGCAGTAATAACTATTTTGCCTCCTGTTCCTTCACTTGAGGCGTCAATTAGCCCTTGAATATTAAGGGAAGATTCAGGCTCTTCTTTTAATGCTTGATGATTCTCAAAAGCCTGTATGTAAACATCTCCCCCTTTGCTGATTAATGCTACATCGGGATGCAGGTTTATCGATTTTTCAGCCAGCAAATAAAGGTGTAAAGGGGTAGTTGATTGAATACCAGCTGATGCTCCTATGATAATTTCATTTTTGGCAAGAATACGAAGCTGGGTCGGCTGTTCAGGATTCACCTGTAAAGTATCCTCTAAAATGATGCTTCCGTCTGAAGTAATTGATACATCCACGCTTTTATTCAACAGGTCTTCAATTATATCGGTAGATACTTTTGCATTACCTGTGGCATGAATGGTAACCGGATTTGTGCCCGTCATAGACCAGCCTTCACCCGAAAACCCTTTATCACCAAATGTTGTAAATGTGAGCTTTTGTGCTGTTGATGTGAAGGGGACAAACAGCATCATTGCGACTAGAAATGGGAGGAGATTTTTCATATCAAAATAGTTTTGTGCAAAACAATGCTTTGGACTATTTCGCGGTTTTTAAACTACCTCATAAAATCCTCATTCTTAAAAATTATTTACTCATAAAATCCTCATGTATTAGGTTTAAGTCTCTGATTATAAATGATTAGGATTTTTGTTTTGCCCTTAAAGTCGCCAATCATCAATTGCTTGTTTTGGATATAGCCATGGCAGATTAAACAAAGGGGAAAATGTGTATTTTAATCCCTTGAAAGTAATTTGTTTTGAAAATCATGCTTGCCCCAAGAATTTAAACTTTCCTCCGTAGGATAAAAACCCGCTGGCCGGACTAAATCATGCACGTAGAATAACTTAACAGGTGGTTTTATGAAGACTAAAATGCTAACATTCATGCTGGTTATTGCAACTCTTTTTATGGATGCGCAATCATCCGAACATCTAACCTTCAAAGGAATACCCATCGATGGAAGCCTGGCCGGGTTTGTTCAAAAGCTTCAGCACGATGGATTTAAAACCTTGGGGAACGCCGATGGTGTTGTATTTCTCGAAGGTGAATTTGCAGCCTACAAAGGTTGCGTTGTGGGGGTCCAAAGCCTGGAACAATTCGATTTGGTAAGTAGTATATGGGTTCGTTTTCCAGAAAGGGATACCTGGTCGTCGCTTTCCGGCGATTACATCCATTTAAAAGGACTCTTAACGGAAAAGTACGGCACTCCTGCCGAAGAAATAGAGGAATTTGTCGAAGATATACCTCTCTATGGCGACCTTCTTATGATGCATGCCGTACGAATGAATAGTTGCGAGTGCATGACGACCTACGAGGTCGAAAATGGACTCATTCAATTGGCGATTGAAAGCGATTCCGATGAGAAGTGTTTTGTTAGTCTTTACTATCTCGATAAGAAAAATAGCGAACGTGTTCGGCAAAAAGCGCTGGACGATTTATAGGGAGTTCGTCGTAATTCCCTCGCCGCTTAGCTTTAAGTAGTATAGGGTGGAGATGGCTGATAAGGGTTTCAACGGTCTCCTAAAGGGATTGTAAAATAATCCCATTCCCTTATGTTTGTCTCAAAATTTAAGTCCATGAAAAAATTAGTCGTTTTGTCGGGTGCGGGAATTAGTGCTGAAAGTGGCATCAGTACTTTTCGCGATTCGGGAGGGTTATGGGATCAGTACGATATAAGCGAAGTGGCAACTTTCGAAGCCTGGACCCGTAACCGGGCTTTGGTGTTGGAGTTTTACAATCGACGTCGCAGGCAATTGTATGAGGTGGAGCCGAACGACGGGCACCGGATTTTGGTTCAATTGGAGAACTATTTCGACGTGCAGGTTGTGACTCAGAATGTGGACGATTTGCATGAGCGCGCCGGGAGCGGTAAGGTTTTGCATTTGCACGGGGAATTGAAAAAGGTTCGTTCCACTTTCGATGATCGATTGGTGTACGATTGGCCTCATCCCGATTTGAACGAAGGGGATCTTTGTGAGCTGGGGAGTCAGTTGCGACCGCATATTGTTTGGTTTGGCGAAGCGGTTCCAGCCTTGGAGGAGGCTATTCCGTTTTTCGAAGAAGCTGATTTATGCTTGGTAGTGGGAACCTCGCTGAATGTTTATCCTGCCGCCGGTTTGATCCATTACTGTAAACCTGGAACTCCTTTGTATGTTGTCGATCCGAAGGAAATAGCCGGCATTCGATCTTCCGGAAAGGTTCGGTTCGTGCAGGAAAAAGCCAGTACGGGGCTTCGAGTTGTTTTGGAGGAAATGCTTGCATCAGACTTCTGATGCGCTGAAAGGAGAAAATTGCTTTCCAAGCGGATGAGGCAACTTTAGCATAAACAAAAACTGCTGTCTTTTAACAAGATGGCAGTTTTTGTTCTTTGGTATGAGCAGGTTTTCTGGCCTGCTTATTTTTTCAGGATCGCAATGCTTTCGCGCAGGCTGGCTATTTTACTTTCGGAATCGGCCTTTTTCTTTTGCTCCAATTGCAAGACTTTTTCTGGCGCGTTTTGTACGAATTTTTCGTTTTGTAATTTTTTATTCACCGAATCCAAGAATTTAAGCTGATGAGCTAGGTCTTTTTCAAGTTTCTGGATCTCCTCTTCAGCATTGATTAGGCCTTCGAGTGGGATGAAATACTCGTACGTTCCAATCAAGAAACGGACACCTTGCTCTTCCGTTTCAGCTTGGAATTGCATGGTGGATATTTTGCCCAGTTTGTGGATAATCGAGAGGAATTGCGATTCGAGTGCTTCGCTCTGCAGGGCAACGAGGTTCAAGTCCTCTTTCATAGAGATATTCTTTTCGGCCCGAATTTTTCGAATTCCGGTAATCAGGTCGATGGTTCGTTGGAAATCGTCGAGGATAGTTTCGTCGTAGCTGCCTGGTTCGGGCATGGCGCTAATCATGATGCTTTCGCCCTCGGTTCGTTCTTCCATCCATTGCCATAATTCTTCGGTAATGAAGGGCATAAAAGGATGCAGTACTTTCAGCAGTTTATCGAAAAAGCCCAGGGTTGCTTCCATGGTTTTGGTGTCGGTTGCCTGCTGGTAGGGAGGTTTCACCATTTCGAGGTACCAGCTCGAGAAATCGTCCCAAAAGAGACGGTAAACGCTCATTAAGGCATCGGAAAGCCGGAATTTTTCGAAGTGATCTTCGATGATGCTGAGTTCCTTATTCAGTTTATGTTCGAACCACAGCACTGCTTTGGCGCTGCTTTCGGTTTGTTCGAGCTGTTCATCTACTTCCCATCCTTTAACCAAACGGAAGGCATTCCAAATTTTATTGCCAAAATTCCGTCCTTGCTCCGGCAGGGAGTTATCGTACAAGAGGTCGCCACCGGCAGGAGAGCAAAGGAGCATCCCTACTCGCACGCCATCGGCACCGTATTCTTTAATCAGTTCGAGTGGCTCCGGGGAATTACCCAGCGATTTCGACATTTTCCGTCGTTGCTCATCGCGCACGATTCCGGTTAGGTATACATTTTTAAAAGGCAGGTCGCCGGCGTATTCATATCCGGCAATAATCATTCGAGCTACCCAGAAGAACAGGATTTCGGGAGCGGTAACCAGGTCGTTGGTAGGGTAGTAGTAGTTGAATTCTTCGTTGTCGGGATTCCGAATGCCATCGAAAACCGAGATGGGCCAAAGCCAAGAAGAGAACCAGGTGTCGAGCACATCGTCGTCCTGACGCAGATCTTGGAGCGTGAGGCTTGGATTGCCCGACTTTTCGCGAGCCAGATGGAGGGCTTCGGTTTCGTTTTCGGCCACCACAAATTCATTGCTATTGGGGAGATACCAAGCAGGAATTCGATGGCCCCACCAGAGTTGACGTGAGATACACCAGTCTTTTACATTCTCCATCCAATGGCGGTAGGTATTCTTGAATTTTGGTGGATGGATTTGAATGGTATCGTTCATCACATTTTCCAATGCCGGTTGGGCGAGTTCTTTCATTTGAAGGAACCACTGCATGGAAAGTTTCGGTTCGATTACCGAGTCGGTCCGTTCGGAGTAACCCACTTTATTGAGGTAATCTTCTTCTTTAACCAGGAATGCTTTCTCTTTGAGATCGATAACAATTTGTTTTCTCACCTCGAAACGGTCCATCCCAATGTAGAGTTGAGCTTCGGGACTGAGGGTTCCATTGTCTTCGAAGATATCGATTACTGGCAGGTTGTGTCGAATTCCAATTTCGTAATCGTTGATGTCGTGAGCGGGGGTAATTTTAAGGCAACCGGTACCAAATTCTCGTTCCACGTATTCATCTTGAATGATGGGGATTTCGCGATTAATTAAAGGAACGAATACTTTTTTACCCACTAAATGCTGATAGCGTTCATCCTCCGGGTGCACACACACAGCGGTATCGCCGAGGATGGTTTCCGGACGGGTGGTAGCAATGGTAAGCCATTGGTCGTTTTCGCCAACGATTTGGTAGCGAATGTGATAGAGTTTCGATTGAACTTCTTTATAAATAACTTCTTCGTCGGAAACGGCCGTTTTGGCTTGTGGGTCCCAATTGACCATGCGCACTCCACGATAGATTTTTTCTTTCCGAAACAAATCGACGAATACTTTAATAACACTCTCCGAAAGGGCTTCGTCCATGGTAAAAGCGGTTCGATCCCAATCGCAGGAGGTTCCTAATTTTTTGAGTTGTTCGAGGATGATCCCGCCATGTTTTTCTTTCCATTCCCATGCATGTTTTAAGAATTCCTCGCGACTGAGCGTGGCCTTATCGATGCCATCGGCTTTGAGTTTGGCAACTACTTTAGCTTCGGTTGCAATAGAGGCATGATCGGTACCCGGCACCCAGCAAGCGTTGAATCCTTTCATCCGTGCGCGCCGAACCAAAACATCCTGAATGGTATTGTTGAGCATGTGTCCCATGTGTAACACGCCGGTTACGTTGGGAGGCGGAATTACGTTGGTGTATGGTTTACGCTCGTCGGGGACAGAGCGAAAAAAGTGATGATCTAACCAATACTGATACCATTTGGCTTCTTTTTCGGCGGGGCTGTATTTGGCTGGAATTTCCTTCGTCATATTCGGTTCTAATTCGGTTTAAGCGCTGTTATTATCAATTTTTTACGAGTTGCCAAAAATATAAAAATTGACGAAGGCTGCTGTCGAATTTTAAGCGAGAAATAACATGCTGATAAATATCACAGGCAATGACTTTATTATGCCTTAGTTTTGGTGAAAAGCTTGTAATTTTAACCTCCCGAATAATCGGGGAGTTTTTGAATCAAAAATGCATTAGAATGAAACACGTAGCGATTATGATCTTGGTGTTTTCTTCCTTGTTTTTAGGAGGATTATCAGCACAAGACAAAGACTCGTCGGACGATGCAGCCCGAATTACTTTCGAAAAGACTTTACACGATTATGGTAAGATTCCTTTCAAGGGTGATGGTGAGTATGAGTTTATTTTCAAGAATACCGGAAAGTCTCCTTTGGTGATTAATCAGGTTAAATCGAGTTGTGGATGTACGGTTCCTACCTATCCGAAGGAGCCGATCCCAGCGAATAATCGGGGAATTATCAAGGTAAAGTACGATACCAAGCGACAAGGGCCGTTTAGTAAGAGCATTGTTGTAACGAGCAACGATCCCGATGGTCCGGTTCGGTTGAGCATAAAAGGAGAGGTTGAAAAACCCACCGATCAGGAATTAAAGCAAATGAATTTTGAGCGCCGCAAGGAAGCTTTAGCTCGTCAGCGAGAGGTGGAGCAGAAGCGCAAAGCTCAGCAGCAACCCTCCTTCAATCTAGAAAAGGAAAAAACACTACCCGAGAAAAACGAATAATTTTCAAATAAAAGATACGCTATCATGCCAAGTATTTCAAAGAAAGGGATGCGGATGCCTGCATCGCCCATCCGTAAATTGGTGCCCTATGCCGAAGAGGCAAAACGAAAAGGGCGTAAGGTTTACCATTTGAATATCGGTCAGCCCGATATTCCTACTCCCGATGTAGCCTTGGATGCTATACGGAATATCGATTTAAAAGTGATTGAATACAGTCATTCTGCTGGATTTGAGAGCTACCGGCGCAAGTTGGCGGGCTATTATCAAGCGCTGGGTTTGGACATTGATTACACCGAAATTATCATTACCACCGGCGGATCGGAAGCCTTGCTTTTTGCTTTCAATTCCTGTCTCGACGAAGGCGACGAAGTGATTATTCCAGAACCATTTTATGCGAATTACAACAGCTTTGCCATTAGTGCGGGTGTGGTGGTTCGCCCGATTATGTCGAGCATTGAGAGTAATTTTGCTTTACCGCCCATCGAAGAATTCGAGAAGTTGATCAATCCTCGCACCAAGGGAATTGTTATTTGTAATCCGAATAATCCTACCGGTTATTTGTATTCGAAAGAAGAGATGCTTCAATTGGGCGAAATTGCGAAGAAGCACGATTTATTCATTTTCTCCGACGAGGTTTATCGTGAGTTTTGTTACGATGGAGAAAAGCATTTTTCTGCCTTGGAACTGAAAGGTTTAGAGGAACATGTAATCCTGACCGATTCAGTGTCGAAGCGCTATTCGGAGTGTGGTGTTCGTATTGGCGCTTTGGTCTCGAAGAACAAGGAGTTCATGAATACGGCGCTGAAGTTTGCTCAGGCGCGTTTAAGTCCACCCTCTTTAGGACAAATTGCCGGCGAAGCTTCGTTGGAAACCCCTGCCAGTTATTTCCGCGAAGTGTCGGAAGAGTACATTGAGCGTCGGAACTACATGGTAGAAGCTTTGAATCAAATGCCTGGCGTGTTTACCCCAAAGCCGAAGGGAGCTTTTTACACGGTAGCGAAGTTACCGGTTGACGATTCCGAGAAGTTTTGTCAGTGGTTATTGGAATCGTTTGAGTATAAGAATCAGACGGTGATGATGGCTCCGGCAGCCGGATTTTATGCGAGTCCGGGAGCGGGGAAAGACGAAGTTCGGATTGCTTACGTGCTCAAGATCGACGATTTGAAAAACGCAATGGAGACCCTGGCTCATGCGTTGGAGGCCTATCCCGGTCGTACGTTGTAACGGTTATCAACAGCAATACTAAAGCCCTTTTTTCTGATGGAGAGAAGGGCTTTTTTCGTATTCAAAAATGCCTACCTGCTGAGCAGCAGCAGCCCTGCGGCAATATAGAATTATTATAAATTGATTGAATCCGATTAGACTGCAAATTATCAGCTTTTTAGTGTATTCTTAAACATGCCCTTTTGCTTTGCTTTTTTAAATTGATTTGTTCCCTGTGTCTTTTAAAGTGGTTAATTTTGAGCTTTTAAAAATACGTACGGCAAGAGATTTAATATTCAGTTAACATGAAGTCAATCCTTAGTATTATTACCGCTTGCATTCACTCAATTCATTCACTATGACAAAAAAAGATAATCTTATCGAGCTCGAAAAAGTGGTTATCAAGTTCTCCGGCGACTCCGGCGACGGGATGCAACTTACCGGGACTTTGTTCTCGGACACTTCGGCATTATTAGGAAATGACCTGGCTACCTTCCCCGATTATCCGGCAGAGATTCGTGCCCCACAGGGAACAGTAGGTGGAGTAAGTGGATTCCAGGTTCACTTCGGACATTCGAAGGTGAATACACCAGGCGATTATGCCGATGTTTTAGTTGCGATGAATCCTGCCGCTTTGAAAGCTAGTTCGAAATGGACCCGGCGCGGAGGGACCATCATCATCGATTCCGATAGTTTAACCGAGAAGAATCTTCAAAAGGCGGGTTACCTGACCAACGATCCCATCGAAGAAGATAAATTAGGCGACTTCAATATCATTCAAGCTCCCATTTCGACCCTTACTCGCGAGACTTTGAAAGATACCGGTTTGGATGCCAAATCGATTATCCGTAGTAAGAATATGTTTGCTCTGGGGATGGTATTTTGGATGTTTGACCGGCCAATGGATCATTCCTTCGAGTTTTTTGAGAAGAAATTTAAAAAGAACCCGGTTATTGTCGAAGCCAATAAAATGGTTTTGAAAGCCGGGTATAATTATGCTGAAACCATCGAGGCGTTGACTCCCAGTTTTCGGGTTAATCCGGCTCCCATTCCTCCCGGTCGATATCGTACCTTAAGTGGAAATGTGAGCACTGCCTGGGGGTTAATTGCTGCAGCCGAGAAAGCAAATCTTCCTTTGTTCCTCGGTTCCTATCCCATTACTCCGGCTACGGAAATCTTACAAGAATTATCCGGACGGAAAGATTTGGGAGTAAAGGTATTTCAGGCCGAAGATGAAATTGCGGGTATTTGTACCGCTATTGGAGCTAGTTTTGCCGGTCGATTGGCCGCCACGTCCACTTCCGGTCCTGGTTTGGCCTTAAAAGCTGAGGCAATGGGATTAGCGGTAATAACCGAACTCCCGCTGGTTATTGTGAATGTTCAGCGCGGAGGCCCTTCTACCGGCTTACCCACTAAAACCGAACAAGCCGATTTAATGCAAGCTCTTTATGGACGAAATGGTGAAAGCCCCGTAGCCATTGTTGCAGCTAGTTCTCCTTCCAATTGTTTCGATTATGCTTTCGAAGCTTCTCGTTTAGCTTTGGAGTATATGACTCCGGTTATTTTACTCACCGATGGGTATTTGGCGAATGGATCTGAACCATTCCGCATTCCCAAAATGGCTGAGTTGCCAACCATTCATCCACGTTTCGCCGATCCGTCGAATCAGGATTATCAACCCTATGCGCGCGATGAAAAAACGCTTGCTCGCGAATGGGCTGTTCCCGGCACTCCCGGACAAGAACACCGCATTGGTGGGTTAGAAAAAATGAATATTACCGGAACTGTTTCTTACGTTCCTGAAAACCATCAGGTAATGGTGGATATTCGGGAGAAAAAAATACAGGGCATGCAAGATTCGATTCCTGAGTTGTCGGTTGCTGGCGAACAAGAAGGCGATGCTTTGTTCATTGGTTGGGGTTCCACGATGGGTCACCTAGCTTCTGCTACTCATGAGCTACTGAATCGTGGTTATAAAGTTGGTCACGCACACTTTAATTATATCAATCCGCTTCCCAAGAATGTTGCCGAGGTGTTTGGTCGTTATAAGAAGCTGATTGTATGCGAATTGAACATGGGTCAATTTGCCGATTACCTGCGTATTAAGCATCAGGATTTCAAGTATCATCAAATTAATAAAGTTCAGGGCTTACCGTTTACCGTACAGGAATTAGTCGATAAGTTTGAACAAATTGTGGAGGGCAACTAATCATGGATATCAAAACCATTCAATACACACCCAAAGATTTTAAGAGCGATCAGGAAGTGCGTTGGTGCCCGGGTTGTGGCGACCATGCTGTTTTAAATGCGATTCAGCGAGCCATGGCCGAATTGAGCATCCCAAAGGAAAAATTTGCAGTCATTTCCGGAATTGGTTGTTCGTCGCGCTTCCCCTACTACATGAACACGTATGGATTCCATGGTATTCACGGTCGTGCCGGAGCCATTGCTTCCGGAGTAAAAGTTGCTAATCCGGAGCTCTGTGTATGGCAAATAACCGGCGATGGCGATGCGATGGCTATTGGTGGAAATCACTTCATCCACGAAATTCGCCGTAACATCGATTTGAATGTGATCCTCTTCAATAATGAGATTTATGGGTTAACCAAAGGACAGTATTCTCCTACTTCCAAGGAAGGGTCAAAAACAAAAACCTCTCCTTTCGGTACTGTTGAACCACCGTTCAAACCCGGTATGTTAGTCTTGGGTGCTATGGGTAAATTCTTTGCCCGAACCATCGACAATAACATCAAAGTTACCGTCGAGGTGATGAAGGAAGCGGCCAAATTCCGCGGAACATCGGTAGTAGAGGTTCTGCAGAATTGTGTGATTTATAACGATCAAGTTTTTGCTGAAATTAGTGATAAACAGCACAAGCTCGATCGTCAGTTGGTTGTTGAACATGGTAAGAAAATGATTTTCGGAACCAACAATGATAAAGGTATTGTGCAAGATGGCTTAGGCTTGAAAGTGGTTACGATTGGCCAAGATGGTTATACCGAGGACGATATCTTGGTGCACAATGCTCACGATCCTAATCCTTACATTCACATGATGTTGGTTAATATGCAATTACCTGAATTCCCAGTTGTTTTCGGAGTGATTCGTGCCGTGCAGGAAGAACATACCTATGATGCGAAAGTAGAACATCAGATTGCCAGCGTTCAGAGTAAGAGTGTAATAAAAAACATGGATGATTTGATGAATTCCGGCGACACTTGGGAGGTTAAATAAATCTTCCTTCAATCGAATAAAAAAACAGGTCACTCTCAAGGAGTTGACCTGTTTTTTTTTGCTACGTGGTGCTCCCATTCATTAAGAATGACCCGGTTCCCAGATGAGTCGGATGAAAGAACTCAATCGTTCATTTTCTCTACTAACGGGTATTCCTACTACCACTCCAACAAGGAGATTATCGGCAATTCCAAGCCTCATTTGTGGGCGGATGGTCATGTCGAAATCGTTTTGTAAGAAGGTTTTGTTGAATTCGAGTCCAACAAAATTTCTGGTACCTGTAATCATGTAATGGAAACTACTGTGAAGTTCATAATTGGTGTGAATCTCGTTCGACTGGAAGCTTTGCTCAATGCCGGGTCCGGTATAGATTAGTGAGTGGAAGTTATTGCCCCACCGCTTTGCGACAATCAGAAAAGGGTTGTAAATATTTCCCGTTATAAAAGGTCTGCCAAAGCTTTCAAAACTTGAAAGTTCCAGCTCATTGATGTAACCTAAAGCCATGGTCGTTGCCATTTTTTCGTTCACAAAGAACGACCACTGAGCCGCCATTTTGATGCTGTTCAGTCGGTGCGATGGAACCGCATCTTTTTTTGTGCCTGCAGTGGGTGCAAAAAAGGTAAATGGTAGTTCAATCTCTAAACCTAGACGATTGATAGGCGCCCATTCATATTCAATTAGCGCTTCGTAAGAATCAAAAGCTAAATTATCCGTGAGTCCCATGCCAAGATTCCATTCTTTTTCTCCCTTTCTAGCCCCCAGATCTCGGATAAGATCGATGAATAAGGGTTCAGCATGTAATACTTTATCGGGAGTTTTTTGATTTTGAACTTGTTCTACGTAAATGCTATCTAATTCCGATTTATTTATTTGAGCATGGATCATAGAAATGCAACCTAGCCCCATGACTAGGAAAAGTAAAAGTTTGATTTTCATGGTTGATTTGTTTGAATGATTAAAAGGGTAGTTAAAGCTGCTAGGATTAGCAGCTCGTCTTAATACAAACAAATCAACATTCAGGCGGTGGTGAAATGAGTTTGTGAAATCCTTCCGATAAGTCGAAGTTTGAACCAAATTGGGTTGACTTTGTATTATGGTTATCAAATGGATAGGAGTTCATTCTTTCGATAACCTGAGTAATCCAATCTAGTTTGATTTTGGTTTGGCTTTGAATATTTTCAAGGTCGTGATCGTCATATTCGACGAATGCATCTTCACAACCGAAAACCTTCTCTACAAAAAACTCAAGGATGCTTTCTTGATCGTTTATGTTCAAGTCTTCTGATACACTCTGGGTTGTAAGATCGGCAGAGTCGATGCTAATGTTCAGGAAATAAATTCCCATGAAACCCCACAGGATTCTCAGGAAACGACTATTTCTAATTCTTCTCAGCACCTCGCAAAAATAGGATTAATCATATCGGAAGGATTCGTTCTGGCCGCATGAGAATCCTAATAATTGCTAAAAAATTATACACCTAGTTGGTCATAACTCCCAACTTGAATTCATCCAAATATGAAGGTATTCCATAGGAGATTACATCTTTCAAATTTGTAAGTTTGTCGATTATTAAACTTTTATACTTACTAAACATCCTCAAAAAGAAGTATCGATGGAAAAAAATTGGGCTGTTCAGGATTTTTATCCCGAAGAATTGAGTCATTGCTATGGCTGTGGTAGCCAGAATGAGCACGGATATCAGTTAAAGACTTATTGGGAAGGCGACGAAACTGTTTCGCGCGTTACCCCTCGCGATTATCACACAGCCATTCCCGGTTATGTGTATGGTGGTTTTTTGGCCTCCATTATCGATTGCCATGGAACCGGTTCGGCAGCTGCCGCCATGTATCGTGCCGAGAATCGCCCAATGGACAGCTTGCCCGCTTTTCGTTTTGTTACTGCTTCCTTGCAGGTAAATTATCTGAAACCAACTCCAATTGGTGTGGAGCTCGAAGTTCGCGGACGTATTAAATCCATCAAGGGTCGAAAAGTTCTGGTGGAAGCTTCGGTTTATGCCAATGGATTAGAAACCGTAAAAGGTGAAATCCTGGCTGTTCAAATGCCGGATAGTTTTTTATCGAAATAAGTATCACTCCATAATTTGTATTCAAAATGAAAGTAAAATACACAACACTTTTTGTTAAAGCACTTTTCTTAAGCATGGTCTTGTATCTGTCGGCTTGTAATTCGACCGACCAAGCCTACGATTTACAATTCTATACCAACGAATACCCTCCCTTTAATTACAGCGAAGAGGGGAAGCTTATTGGGCTTGGCCCCGATCTGGTTTATCGAATCGCCGAAGAATTAGATTTTACCCCATACATTTTAGTTGGAAACTGGACCGAAAGTTATCAGGCTTGCTTGGACGATGAGCAAGGCGTACTGTTTTCGGCTGTTTTAAATGCCGACCGCAAGGATCTGTTCAAATGGGCCGGACCGTATGCTGAAGTGGAATGGAACTTTTACAAAAAGGTAGGGTCAACTTGGGATATTGTAACGCTCGAGGATGCCAAACAGGTTGGCAGTATCGGAGTGCTCGAGGATAATACCATGCATCAATATTTGGTGCAACAAGGTTTTACTAACCTTGTTTTTTGCGAAGATCAGGAAGATGCCGTGAGCAAGCTCCTCGAAGGGAGCATCGATTTGTATCCGGCTACTGAGATTCCTATGAAAAGCACCTTGGTGAATTTGGGTAGTAGTTTTTATCATGTCGAAAAAGAGCTGCATTTGCTCAGTGAGTTGATCTATTTTGCATTTAATCCGGCTGTGCCCGATGAAGTGGTGGCCGATTTTCAGGAAAAAATCGACGATCTAAAACGGGTAGGTTTTCTGTCGAGCCTTACGGAAACGTATTTTAATCATCGGAATGTGCCCGATGTACTCATGATTTATACCGAGGATTATGCACCCTTAAGTTTTCGAAATGAACAAGGCGAGATAAGCGGATTTGGGACTGATTTGGTACGGGAAATCTTGTCGCGGCGCGGCGAATTTTACAACATCCAACTCACCTCCTGGAGCAATGCTTACCAATTAGCTTCCTTGAATCGGAATGTATGCCTTTACACGATGGAACGCACTACTGCGCGAGAGAATCTCTTTCAGTGGGTTGGTCCTATTGGATCGAACACAAGCTTCTTTTACACCCGCACCGGATCCGGTATTGAATTGGAGACACTCGAGGACGCGAAGCAACTGGCTCATGTTGGTGTAGTTGAAAACTGGTTCTCGACCCAAACCCTCATCGAGGAAGGATTCACTAATTTAACGACTGTTTCGACACCCGAAGAACTCGTTCATCTTTTGATGAATAACGAAGTAGATGCCGTGGTGATTACGAATATTACCTTTCCCTCGATCCTCGAAAATCTTCAGTATGCTTATTCCGATGTGGAAGAGAATTTGGAATTAATGTCGACCGATTTTTATATCGCTTTCTCGAAGGAAACTTCGACTCAATTGGTTGAGGATTGGCAAAGCATTTTGAACGAAATTAAATCCGATGGTACATTTACCTTCATTCATGATAAATGGTTACATTAGCCTTGTTTCATTGGAGAACGTCCTTAAATGAATTTGCAATCGGAGGGTTTTAATTACCTTTTATTGCAGGATAAGATTGTTTTAATTAATTCATAATAAAATAGATGCGTGTGTTTTTATTGATTGGTGCCTTGTTGAGTCTCTCTCTCTTGAGCGCCTGCGAACCGGAACAAGGATGTACCGATTCCAAAAGTGTGAATTATAATCCCAATGCGGAGGAAGACGACGGGAGTTGTGAATATGAAGCAAATGCTGTCTTTTGGATGGATCCGGTTACTGCTTTAATGCTTCAGCAGAATTATATCAGTTTGGTTCGGATTTATATCGATGATTCTTTTATTGGCAGTATGGTTTCGAACTCTACCCTCGAATCGGCTCCCGAATGTTGGGAAGCCGGAGTAAGCATGTCGGCCGATTTAGGTTCAGATAAAACGAAAGATGTGAGTTTGAAAATTACCTATCCGCATCCTTATATTGAAGAGGAAATTGTTTACTACGAAGGAAGTTTCCGATTGGAAGGCGGGGAATGTAAAGCGTTTCGGATACAGTAGAAGGCTTTTGGCTGTTAGCTTTTGGCTTTTGGCTATTTTGTTGAAGCAAACTTTCCCTTGAACTGGAATGAAGGCTAAACGGTAGATCGCGCTCTTGCCCTTGCTCTTGCTCTTGCTTGAGTCCAGTCAATCAATCACTTTAAGATTGCGAAAAGAACACTTTTCACTTTTCACTCTTCACTTTTCACTTTTCAAAGAAGCCACGCGCCGGGAGTCGCGCGGCAGTTCGT
>CALGAK010000028.1 GCA_937954085.1 uncultured Bacteroidota bacterium | reverse complement strand
TGGCGGAGAGAGGGGGATTCGAACCCCCGGTACGGTTCACCCGTACGGCAGTTTAGCAAACTGCTGGTTTCAGCCACTCACCCATCTCTCCTGATGTTGCTTCGACTGAAAGCGGTGCAAAAATAGTATTTCCTTATCCTTCTCCAAATACTCCTGCGAAATTTATTTATGTCTTTTTACAATCCAATTATCTTCCCTTTCAAAAGGCTTTTAACTAGCTTAGCTCCTTGAATGAAAATCAATCTGATATGGAAATTATCGCCCTTAGTATGAGTCTGTTGTCGCTTGGCCTAATCGTTTGGTTTGGCCGAAAGGTAGTGGGACGGAAAGAAAATGAACCGAACATGGCTGCGCTCTTGAAGCAGGAACTGACAGATAACCGCAGGGAACTGAATGAATCGCTTCGCTCAAATCGGGAGGAATTGGGGAATGCCTTGGAACGTCTGAGTAAAAACCTTGATGAACGGCTGAGGCAAATAAATGAGTCGAATCAATCGCAAGCACGAGAAAACCGCCTCGAATTGAATCGAGTCCTCGCCGATTTCGGGGAAGTATTCAATAAAAATGTTCAGAACTTTAATTCCCTGCAACGAGAAAAATTCGATGCAATGTCCCTTAAACAGGATGAGCTGGTGAAATCGACGGCCGAGAAATTGGAGAAAATGCGCGAAACGGTCGATGAAAAACTGCACAAAACATTGGAGGAACGTCTCGGACAATCGTTTCAATTAGTGAGTGAACGGCTGGAAGCAGTGCAGAAAGGATTAGGTGAGATGCAACAGCTCGCAACCGGAGTGGGCGACCTAAAAAAAGTACTCAATAATGTCAAAACACGGGGAGTTCTGGGTGAAATTCAACTGGGTAATATCCTGGAACAAATCATGGCTCCGGAACAATACGATAGCAATGTGAGAACGAAATCTGGATCGAACGATCAGGTGGAATACGCTATCAAACTGCCCGGTCGCGATGATGAAGGCAAACCTGTTTATCTTCCCATCGATGCAAAATTCCCACAGGAAGATTACTTGCGCTTGCAAGAAGCATACGATAAGGGGGAGCCAGCTAGTATCGAACAATCGTCGAAAGCACTCGTGCAAGCCATTAAAAAAGCAGCGCGCGATATACGCGATAAATACCTCGATCCGCCAAATACCACCGATTTTGGAATCCTCTTCCTGCCCGTCGAAGGCCTTTTTGCGGAAGTGGTTCGGCAACCGGAACTGGTCGCAAGCTTGCAACGCGATTTCAAAATCATTGTTACGGGACCAACTACGCTTGCCGCAATGCTCAATAGCCTGCAAATGGGATTCCGGACCTTAGCCATTCAACAACGAAGCTCGGAGGTTTGGACAATCCTCGGTGCTGTAAAAACAGAATTTGGAAAATTCGGGAAAGTCCTCGAAAAAGCGCAACAAAAAATATCCGAAGCCAATAAAGAAATTGATACACTTGTAGGAACCCGAACGAGAATGATGATGTCGAAATTGCGAAAAGTGGAAGAATTGCCCACCGCTATTCAGGAGGTTTTTCCCGATAAAAATGACGACCTTGAAGTAGAGGAAGAAAATGATGCCGAAAAGGACTCATGAATGACTCAAAATAATCAACCGTTTATCGATCGTAATCTTACTGAAGCCTAGGCGTTCAGCAAGATAATGCATTGACTTGTTTGTGAAAAAAATAACGTGGGTTAGATCATTCTTATAATACCAGTTCTGAAATGGGATTGAATCCTCATATAAATGAGTAAAGATAAAGATCTTCCCTCCGGGTAGAAGAAGCTTTTTCATCTTTTTGAAATTTTCAAGAGGATGATGGAAATGTTCAACTACTTCGCTGGCAACCAGATAATCGTATTGAAAATTTAAAAGTTCTTTATCGTTGTAATAAAATGGATCGTACAAATCGATGGAGTAATCCAAATCGCGCAATAACTTCGTAACCACCGGACCAGGACCTGCTCCATAATCCAATCCTCGATGATGCTTTGTGAAATGGCTGGTAATGGCCTCGATTATCGGTCGAACAAATAATTGATAACCAGCATCGTTTACATCGTTCTGATGCTCATCGTACCGTGCTTTTTCTGCCTTGGCATCAGGCCAGTACTCCGAGGGAACAAAGATGCTCTCACAAAATTCGCAACGGAAAAATTTTCGAAAGCGATCTTCCGTGAATAAAAAGGAGGTTGATTGGCAAATGGGACAAAAGGGAGTGGACATCAGGAGGCACAGTTAACGCAGGTTAAGCTTTCCGGACGAAACAGAATCCTTCCGATGGGAATGAGGGCTTTACAGTGAATGCAACGTCCAAATTCGGGTGTGCCGTAAAGAGATAAAACGCGCTCTAAGCTTTTCAGCTTCTGTTCGGCTGACCGTAAAGCCGATTCAGTTACGCTTTTATTGTTAATGGCATCCATCCGGGAAACCCGACCTATGGCACAATCGGGTTCAATCGGTTGGGTTAATTCCTTGTATTCAGTTATTAAGAGCTGAGTTTTAGCTATTTCTTCTTCGATCTTCTCTCGTAAGGATGATGTTTCCATGCGGCAAAGATAACATCTTTAGCGTGCTGCCGGCCGGCCTCCGGGAGTGTGGAATTCTCAAATCTTTGCAACAAGGTACTACCGCACGCCTCCCTGCGTAGTGTTTTACACTTTTTTCGCGTAACTTTCCACGTAAATTTTGTTGAAGATGCGTATCGGAATCCTAATCCTTGTATTCTTATTTTTCCTCTCACCAGGACTTTGGTCGCAAGTGTGGGTTAAAGGGCAGGTAAGCGACCAGCAAACCGGCGATCCGCTTGCATATGCTCATCTAAGAGTGCAGAATGGAACGAATGCTTGCGTCAGTAATGCTGAAGGTTCCTTCGCATTGCTTTGTTTCCCTCAAAGGGATAGCATTTTGGTGACTTACCTTGGCTATGAATCGAAGCTTGTTGCCGCCTCACAGTTTGCCGAAAATCCACAGCTTAGTCTTGTTCCGATAGATTACTCTTTAAATGAAGTCATTGTTGGAAAGGATAACGGAAAGGTTTTGCGAATCATTGACGCTTGTCGAAAAAATCTCGGACAAAAAACAGGATACCATAAAAGCAAAGCCTATTTCGCAGTTGAGTCTGATTATGGTGGAGTGCCGCTTGAAGTGCTTGAGGTTTACTACAATGCCTACATTCGGAATATAACCATTGAATCGTTGGTATATAAAAACGGAAGGGTGGCATTGCAACCGATCGATAACTATTTCCTTTCCTTGCACACTTCGGAAGCGATTAAGCAAAATCATTGGATGGAAAAGAATGTCTATTTCCCCTATAATCCGCTTCAGCTCAGTAAGAAGGAGAATAATAAACAGTTCGATTTTTTAATCCTTCCCAGGCACGATTCACTCTGGATAATTGAGTATGTTCCTAAACAAGATCTTCGAAATTATTTTCAAGGTGAATTATGGGTTAATCCTACTAATAATCAGGTGTATAAGCTTTTACAGGAGATCGATTCGGCTTCTGTTTTTCCGCTCATTCCAGTTCACGACTTCGATTCCATCTTTTTCCCCTGCATGAGGCTCGAAACCTATTTTGAATGGAATAATGAGCAGCCAAAATTCTTGCTTACTTCCTTCGAATTGGAATTCGATTACCTGAGTCATCGCGATTCGCTCAGCCCAATTCGCCCACTCCACTATAAAACCATTCAGCGGAGAATTAGAAGCAAAGGGGTCTTGAGTTGTTTCGATTATACCTCGCAGTTTTTGGAACCCACCTTGCAATACTCGGATAAGCTCTACGATTACTACAAAATGACGCTAATTCCGTACAATGAAGATTTCTGGAAGTATCATCAACACCGCACACTATCGGAGAGGGAGTTGGAGAGTTTACACTTCCTCACGAAAAACGAAGATCAAGCAGATACTTTGGATCTGAAAGCAGAAGGATTTGATAATCGGATACGGTTTTCTTCTGAACTTCCTGATAATCTATTGTTTGCAAATCCTTACTGGTTTTGGACACGGGATAAACGAATTCGGATTGATCCAAATTCCAAAGTCAGGAAGTCGTCGCCTAACGGTTTTCCTCAGGTTCACTCAATTTATGATTTATTCCATTTCGAAGTTCAAATCTTAGTCGATATTAATCCAACTCCTTACGGTTGGTCGACTAAAAGCTATACGTTGTTCGATTCCGATAAAACCTTCTTCCATTTGCCGGTAGAACCTATTCACGATGCGCTCATCAATATGTATTTCGATTTATACGAAATGAATCGCTTGAATTTTGAAGCCAAATTGACCCAAATGGATCTGAGCGAGAAGGAAATTATGATCCTTTACGAAGAAACCTTAAAGAATGCCGATGCCACTACCCGTAAGTTCTTATTCGAGGTTCAAATGGGAGAAAATCAACGAGCCATGGACAAGTGGAATCATCGAATTTTCGAAGCACTTGAAATCGATAATCTGAAGCTATTTCAGGAAAAAGAATAAAGCTGCAGTAGATCGTGATGTGTGGAAGGTAGATTGAGTATTGTATTGTATATTAGGTCTTTACAATGGAGTCTTCTCTTTTTAATCATTGGGATTATAATTGGTTGAGCACACTGATAATGAAAACTCCCGCTAAATGACTCAAGCTTGCAGTTTCTCGTATAGCATTTATTAATCAATCGATAAAAGAAATCTAGCTATAAATTGAATCGCATCAGTATTTATAGTGTGGTTTAATTAGAATGCATTTGGTTTTTATCATTTAGAGCTGTTCTAAACCTTTATTTTACTAGCAATCGTAAGCAACCACGAGTTTAAAAAGTATCCATAATGCTTAGGTCGATTAACCATGTTTATTCAGTTAAATTTGTTGATACATAAATCAATCAGAAAATAGAAATGACTCTTTTTGTCCAGAGAATTACCGTGATATTATTAATCATGATGATGGTAATTCCCACAATCTTCGCTCAATCCATACAAGGCTCAGGTACAGAGCAAGATCCCTATCTAGTTCCAGATGTTTCAACCTTAGTGTATGTTTCGAGCCAATCTTCACTTTGGGGAAGTTATTTTGAACAAACAGCCAATGTTATTATCGATCCGGCTCAAACACCCAATTTTGCACCCATTGGAAACTCAACAACCCCTTTTACAGGAACTTATGATGGAAAAGATTTTTCAATTTCCAACTTGACGATCAACCTGCCTTCCACTGATTATGTTGGACTATTCGGATCTCTAAGTGGTGCTTCTATAAGAAATCTGACTTTGATCAATGCTTCGGTAACGGGCGATTATCGTGTGGGAGCTCTGATTGGTTTTGCTTCCTCGACGCCTTCGGTTATTACAAATTGTAATGTGAGTGGCACTGTTAGCGGCAACCGCTACGTTGGTGGTTTTATAGGGCGAGCTGATGCAGGGCAAATAACCTGGAGTTCGTCGGCTAGCCTTGTTTCAGCTTCTAATTATGAGGTAGGTGGTTTTATCGGATACAACAAAGCAGCGATAAATTATTGCTATGCAACGGGGAATGTGAGTCATGTTGGAGCGAGCAGTGTGGGGCGTTACGGCGGTTTTGCTGGAATTAGCACAAGCGGCGGATGGATTTCCGATTCGTATAGTACCGGTACAGTCGATTGTAATAATAAAGTTTTCGAAGCGGGCGGATTTATTGGAAATAATGCTCGGATTGCTAACCGGGATTATTCCACCGGAAAAATATTGAACCCAACCACGGATTATGGTGGTCTGATGGGAAAGAATACCGCTTCGGTTGGAAACTGTTTTTGGGATACAGAGACTTCGCAGCTTTTGATAAGTGCTGCTGGAACCGGAAAGACAACATCGGAGATGAAAACGCTTACAACATTTACTTCAGCCGGGTGGAATTTTACAACTGTTTGGTCTCTGTCGCCCAATTATAACGATGGTTATCCTAACTTGGATTTCGTTTCAGTCCTTCCGATTACGTGGAATGGTAGCGTCGATTCCGATTGGAGCAAGGCATTTAATTGGACTCCTTCTCAAGTTCCTTCAAATACCGACGATGTGATTATTCCTGCAGGATTGGCCAATTATCCAATTGTTGAATCTCCTGCTTCAGTTCAGGTAAAGGATCTAAGTGTCTTGGAATCAGGAGTTAATATAACTGTCCAGCAAGGGGGTAGCTTGATTGTTACCGGTGTTTACGAAGCTTCGGAAGGAGCCGAGGTGAAAGTGCTTGGTGCACCCTAAATGCCTCCAATCTTTTTTAGTGGCGCCCTGCTCACTTTAGCATTCAAATAAATTGTAAGCTGGTTTCAAATTCTCGGACGGAGAGTAAAAATTAGCATTCGTTAAAAAGCTCTTAAATAGATGCAAATTCTTTAGCAAAATAGATCATTGTCTTTGTTTATCAGGGGAAGCATTATCTTTGTTGATTAACATAATTTGCATCATGAAAAATCTGCTTTTATCAGCTCTATTTCTGGGTTTGATAGCCTTTTCCACCCAGCTTGCTGCCCAAACGAAACAGGTGCTTTTCCTCGGAAATAGCTATACCTCAGTCAATAACTTGCCTTTGCTTACAGCGACGCTCGCAGCATCGGCTGGCGATACCATCCTCTTTCAAACAGTCGCACCAGGAGGCTACACCTTTCAAATGCATGCATCCGACCCTTCGACCTTGCAATACATTGATCAAGGATCCTGGGATTTTGTCGTTCTGCAGGAACAAAGTCAACGACCATCTTTCCCAATTTCGCAAGTAGAAGTAGAAGTTTTTCCCTTTGCCGAAGAACTGAACGATCGGATTCTTGCTGCAAACCCTTGCACCGAAACCGTATTCTTCATGACCTGGGGCCGAAAGAATGGCGACGCGATGAATTGTGCGGCCTGGCCACCCATATGCACCTACGAGGGAATGGACAGCTTGCTCAACCTTCGATATCGAATGATGGCCGAAATGAACCAAGGTATTCTTGCCCCGGCTGGAGCACTCTGGCGATACATCCGTGCCAATCATCCGGGTATTGAACTGTACCAGCCCGACGAAAGTCATCCGTCCGAAGCTGGTTCTTATGCAGCTGCTTGTGCTTTTTACACTGTTCTGTTTCGTGAAAACCCCGAAGGATTAAGCTACGATTTTACCCTCAATGCATCGGATGCTGCTCTTATTCGCGCAGCTGCCAAAACCGTCGTTTACGATTCCTTGATCGAATGGCAAGTAGGATTGTTCGACCCGCTTGCCCAGTTTACTTCCATTGCCGATAGCCTGCAAACAAATCAAATTACTTTTCAAAACGAATCGTTAAATGCTACCGATTATTGGTGGGATTTTGGCGATGGGAATACCTCGCAAGAAACAAATCCGACGCATGTTTATGCCCAGACGGGAACCTATGTGGTTGAGCTTAAGTCATCTGCCTGTGAACTTTTTAGCAAGTATTCTGATACCTTGAATGTGGAGATTAATCAAGTGGATATTGCCATCGAAGCCTTGCCTGAGGAATACACCATTTTCCCCAATCCGGTTCGCAACCAATTGAGCATTGATCCTTCACATAACAGGACGTTTACCCTTCGTTGTTACGATGTAACAGGGCGTTTACTGGAAACAATCCCATCCTTGCAGGGAAGATCTATTTGGCAGCCCCATGGATTGCCACAAGGCTATTATCTTATCGAATTAGATGATAATCATCGGGTTTTTCGAGAGCAAATTCTTTATCAACCTTAATGATATGGTCCATTCCTAATTAATTGGAAAGAGCATCCTATTATTTCATTCAACCGTTTTTAAAATCCCATTCAAGATGACTTTTCGTCAGGAATACGCCAATGCCTCCTTTTTTTTCGAAGGATTAACCGGAAGTCCGGCTCACGAAGAACTGATTCACAAGGTGCAGGATTTCATTGCAACCGAAAACTTGTACCTGGCTGCTAATCGGGAGGTGGAAACCAAGTTGCAAAACCTGAACAATGAATTTCATTATACCAAGGAACGAAATCCTATTCATAGCATTCACACTCGGATCAAGGCGCCTCTGAGTATCATCCAAAAATTACAAAAACGCGGACTCGATCTAAGCGTGCAGTCGGCGCGGGAAAACCTCACCGATATTGCCGGAGTTCGGGTTATTTGTTCTTATATCGAAGATATTTATCTGGTTGCTAACATGTTAGTTTCGCAGGACGATGTGGAGTTGGTGCGTACCTCCGACTATATTCGGGATCCGAAACCAAATGGCTATCGATCCTTGCATCACATTGTGAAAATTCCGGTTTTTCTCTCGAATC
Source organism: uncultured Bacteroidota bacterium (assembly GCA_937954085.1). Classification (GTDB taxonomy): domain Bacteria; phylum Bacteroidota; class Bacteroidia; order Bacteroidales; family M50B96; genus M50B96. The sequence continues at coordinate 8,828 of CALGAK010000028.1, read as the reverse complement.
GAAAGGAAAAGGTGAATGTTGAAATCCAGTTTCGAACCATTGCTATGGATTATTGGGCCTCGCTAGAGCATGATTTGAACTATAAGCTGAGCAAGGAAAAAACGGTATCCATCGACCGGGAGTTAAAGGAAGTGGCCGAGGAAATGGCTCAAATCGACGAACGAATGCAAGCTTTATACAATGTGGTTTTGAAAGATATGGACGCAAGAAAGTGAACGTAAATGCCTCTTAATCCATGGTTTCCGTAGTGTTGTCTGTTTTGTTTTTTTCGTGAGCAAGGTAACTCCGCATCAATTTCAGCTCATCGTAACTAAAATCAGCTCCCAAAGCTTCCTTCGCTGTTTTTAAATCCCAATTATTTTGGGCTTTGAAATGAGCACTAATTCTAGCTTGTTTTTCTATTGGAATCCACTTGTTTAAATCTAAATCGATCACTGGAATTAGGCGAGCAACATGTCCGACAATAGTTGAAACGGTTAATTGCCGTTGTAAGGCAATTTCCTCAAAACTTGCGCCCTCTTCCAAGAGTTCCAGGGTCTCCTGAAGGGACCGATTTAAGCGAGTTTGTTCGGATTTTTTTTCAAGCTTGGTGCTTGGTGTATCAATTTGATCTTTGATGAATTCCAATAAGTTATCGCCAAATTGTTCTAATTTTTTGGGGCCAATTCCACCTATCTTGCTTAATTCCTTTAGGTTACGCGGTGGTTTCTCGCAAAGTTCTCGAATCGACCGTAAGGTTAAAACTTCGTACACTTCCACTTCACGCGTTTGTGCCATTAAATTACGCCACTCTTTCAATGAATCGTATAGTTCTGGGTTAGAAACCTTTGTATTGACCGATGCTTTCCGTTGTGGTTTTCTTTTTTCGGTATGAGTGGCAATGGCTTTATTTCGGGCCGATAGGTAAAGGGCAGGATCAAAGCCTGATTGGATCATTGTTAAACTTGCTTGCTTAATTTGAAAGGCTTCCTCTAATCCATCCAAGATATTGGTAATCCGTTTTTTGTGTTCTTTATGGTCTAAATCGGGAATCGTAAACTGAAAATTATGTTTCTCTTCAATCTCTTTTAAAAAGTAGCGGGCAGCTTCGGATATTCTTTTCTGAAGAGCTGCGTTTGAACTCAATTCTTCTTGCTGCATGAAGAGTTTCCACAACTGAGGTTCGAAGCGCTTCCCTAGGTTCGCCCATTCGGAATGATAGGCTGCCAGTTTCCCAATTTGTTCTACATATTCCGATTCGAACGAATGACTTTCTTCTTGAATCCATCGTTGGAATCCACTCCATTGGCGAGCCAATCCATCGAAGGAAAAACACTCCTGAAGCAACTTCCATTCAAAGCTTCTGCGCGCTTGCACCAAGTTTGATTCGTTCGCCAGCCTTGCGTCCGATTCGCTTTGAAAGCTTTTAATTGCCGTTTCGTAGGCTATCCCATGCGATTGAACAGGCGTTTTTAAAACTATTCCCTCCAAACGGGTGCAACGACTTAACGCTACATACACTTGTCCGGGAGCAAAAGCCGAGGCCGCATCAATAATAACGCGGTCGAAGGTAAGCCCCTGACTCTTGTGAATGGTTATGGCCCAAGCGAGCCGCAAGGGATATTGTTGAAAACTACCAAGGATTATTTCTTCAATTGCCCCGGTTTTCTCATTCAACTGATATTTCATGTTGTGCCAACTAACCGGTTCCACCCTTAATTGATCCTCGCCACACTCAACCAATAAGGTTTCTCCGTCTCGGCCTGCTAATCGACCAATTTTTCCATTGTAATAAAGCTTCTCTGGCGACGGATCGTTCTTGACAAACATGACTTGTGCTCCAACCTTTAGCTTCAACTGTTCTTCGGTAGGGTAGGCATTGCTCGGAAAATCTCCTTGAATACTGGCTGTGAAGCTCCATTTTTTTGCTTCGAGGGCATCGAGCTTCTGCTGATTAATCGCGTCGGCTTGGTAATTATGCGTAGTTAGGGTAATGTATTGCTCCTCCTCCTTGGGATCAAAATTCGGTTTATATCGCTCTTCTAACTTTTTTATACTCGATGAATCCAATCGATTCTCTCGAATTTGATTCAATAAATTGATAAAGGGAAGATCTTGTTGACGGAAAATTTCTTTCAATTCGATTTTCCGGTAGCCAGACTTTCGGAGTGCAAGGCTGTTGAAAAAATAAATCGATGGGTAATACTTTTTCAGAATTTCCCAGTCGTCGTCGCGGGCTATGGGTGCTAACTGATGCACATCGCCAATGAGCAGTAATTGGATTCCTCCAAACGGTTCTTTACTGAATCGCAATCGCCGGAGTACCCGGTCGATGGCGTCGAGTACATCGGCCCGAACCATGCTTATTTCGTCGATAACCAATAAGTCGAGGCTCCGAATGAGCTTGATGCGTTCCTTCCGAAAACGCATGAAGTCGGTTTTATAGGAAGAGCTGTTAGAGGTGCCCTCTCCAAAGTTTTCAGGAACTTGCGGACCAAAGGACAACTGAAAGAAGGAGTGAATCGTAACTCCACCGGCATTAATCGCCGCTACTCCTGTTGGAGCTACTACAGCAAATCGTTTCGAAGTAATTTGGGAAAGTCCCCGCAAAAAGGTTGTTTTCCCGGTTCCTGCTTTTCCTGTAAGGAAAATATGCTCCTGAGTATGTTGAATAAAGGATGTGGCTAGCTCTAGCTCTCTGTTGGTTTTAAGTGATATTGTTGCATCCTTTAAGTGATTCATATTCAGTCTTATTGCTAATCTTTTTTCGAATTCTTCAAAAGTAGCAAGTTGGATTGAATCACCCTAACTATTCATGGAATAAATGGAACCGTTTATAAAGTCAGAAGACGGGTATTCCCCTTTTTCAACTTATTTTTTCTTTCCATTTGCCAAATCGAAGATAGGCATAGGACAAGACCGCTAGGATGACCCCATAGACCAATTCCGAAGTCCAAACGGCGACCACATTGGCATCGAAATAGCGGATGAGAATGAAAATGTAGAGCAAGTAGAGGGTTAGAACCACCAACTCGATAATCAATCCTACCTGAGTTTGTCCGGTACCTAGCACTCCGTTAAAGAACATAAAACCAACCGCCAAAGCTAATGCTCCAAAATTTACTACATACAGAACAGGTATGGTGGCTTCAACTAAGGCTGTGTTATTCGTGTAGATGGATATGATTTCTTCGGGGAAGAGGAAGCTGAAAACAATGAAGATACCCGTTCCGGCCAAACACATCCAAACCGTTTTCCATAGCAAGCGAAATAGCTGATTCTCTTCGCGCAAGCCAATCAGAAAACTAGCGAGTGAGTTGGCTGCTGAAGCAAAGCCCCAAATTGGAATCATAATCACAATATAGGCGCTGCGGATGATATTGGAGATGGCTAATTCGCGCTCCCCCATCTTTTCCACCATTAAGAAAAATGCAAACCACACCCCCAGACTCAAAAAATTCTGAATCATAATCGGATAGGATAATTTGAGGTTCGAATTGAAAAGCGATTGGTCGAATCGGGGAAATCGAAACAATGAAAATTCTTGCATGTGGTTTCGATAATAGGCGTATAGAACCAAATAAACCACTGCGGCAAACTCGGCAATAACACTGGCGAGCGCGGCCCCCTCAATGCCCATCGAGGGCAAACCAAAGTGCCCGAAAATGAGGACATAGTCCAGGAAAATATTCACTCCGGCCATAATCAACGTGCTGTAGGTGATGACTTTAGTGTTAGCCACACCAATGTAGAACGAGCGAAACAGAATTTGACCCAAAGCGAAAACAATCCCATACATCCGGTAATCAAGAAAAGCAACACTGGCCCGATAAATTTCATCGCTCTGAATGAGTGGCCTAAGAATGTTGGAGCCTAAAAAATACATTACTCCGAGCAAAATCAGCCCAATAGGTAGCATCAAGTAAACAATGTGATCGAAGGTTTTTCCAATTAAAGCTTTATTTGCCTCTCCGTAACGGCGAGCAATCAGAATTTGTGCCCCGGTGCCTATGCCTGCTCCAATCATCATGAGTACAAAATAAAACATCCCACCCAACGCTGATGCACCCAACTCTACCTCTCCAACACGACCTAAAAAAGCTGTATCGGTTACATTGATTAAGTTTTGAGCCATACTCCCTAGGATAATGGGGTAGGCAACTAACCAAATTTTCTTATAACTTACGCTTTCCTTCACCTTAATAATTTGAGCCCGCAAATATACGACAGCTCCGCGTCCTGCAAACTAAGCCGACTCGAATTATCGATTCTTTAAGAAATAAAAGCTTAATGTATTTTAAGCCTCCATTCTCGTTTTTCACTCTGAAAACCTGTATAATTGAAGAGTCGATCTTGAAAATAATTCATCTCTTCAATGGGTTGATAATTAATGAAATGTTCGATCTTTAAGTAAAAAGTAAATGCATTATGAAAGCGCTTCTTATACGTGAATACGGAGGACCCGAACAATTAACGCTCGAAGAGGTCGGTTTACCCTCGCCCAAATCGAACGAGGTTTTAATTAAGGTGCACGCTGCCGGCGTAAATCCTGTCGATTTTAAAATTCGAAATGGGTCAATTAAAGCGATTAGCGGAAGCAAGTTCCCTAAAATATTGGGAGCTGATGTGGCCGGAGTGGTCGAGCAAAACAGCAAACACTTCCGCGTGGGCGATAAAGTTTTTGCCATGCTCAATCTCAAGGGTGGCGCTTATGCCGAATATGTTGCGGTAAAAGAATCGCAGTTGGCTAAAATTCCCGATGGGTTCGGGTTCGCTGAAGCCGCATCCGTTCCGCTGGCTGCATTAACTGCTTTTCAGTCCTTTAAAAAGGCCGCAGTCAAAGGGGGAAGCCGCGTGCTAATCAACGGTGCCTCGGGTGGAGTAGGTAGCTTTGCGATACAAATTGCAAAGGCTATGGGAGCCTACGTTGTAGGTGTTACCAGTAAACGCAATGTCGATCTGGTGAGGAATTTGGGAGCCGACGAGGTGATTGATTACACCTTTTCCGATTTTACCCAAACGACCCATAAGTACGAGATGGTTTTCGATGCCGTTGCCACCAGCTCCTTCAAAAAGTGCAAGCGATTACTCGAACCCAACGGATTCTACATCACAACAGTACCCAATCATGGTTTGCTTTGGCACCGATTCTTTAACCTGATTCGCTCCAAGAAGGCGTATTTCATTATGGTTAAGCCGCTTGGGAACGATTTGAAAATACTGGCCGAATGGATGGCCCAAGGTAAACTGAACCCAGTAATCGATGCCGTTTTTCCTCTCAAGGAAGGTGCACGGGCGCATCAGGTTCTGGAAATGGGACGCACTCGTGGCAAATTAGTGTTGGAAGTCGTTCCTTCCGAAGAAAAATTACAAGCTGAAGCTATCGTAGTTGAAGCATAATGTAAATGTGTTAGTTCGATGATATACAGCAATTTGACTCACTTCAAAGAACAAATGAGCCAATTGAAAAAGCGGTTTGATCTGCCCCTTCCAGGGATTGAATCGCAGTTAAAATGGGCTCCCGAATACCGACAAGAATTAATCGAAAAGAATAACTTTTCCGAACCGCCCAGGCAATCGGCTGTGCTAATCCTACTTTTCCCCGATGCAGGAAAAGTGCATACTGTATTCATACGTCGAAATCTATACGATGGGGTGCATAGCGGTCAAATTGCTTTTCCCGGAGGAAGAGCTGAGCCCGAAGATGCCGACCTTGTAGCTACCGCCCTGCGTGAGGCCGAGGAGGAAATAGGCATCGATAGAAATCAGGTTGAAGTATTAGGTTGCTTAACCAAACTGTACATTCCGCCCAGCAATTTCGATGTGCAACCGGTTGTTGGATACAGTCTTTCGAAACCCGATTTCATTCCTCAATTATCGGAAGTAAGCGGATTCTTTACAGTCGAAATTGATCACTTGATGAAATCGGAAACCTGTCAGACCCGAAAAGTAGTGTATGCCAACGGACGCGAATACCTGGTGCCTTGTTTTGCCGTAGACGATTACGTTATTTGGGGAGCAACCTCGATGGTACTTAACGAATTCCTCGAATTAACCGGCTTACCCTACCGGTAAAAATATTTAACCTCAAGCTATTTTCAAGCTTGATAAATCACCTGTCTTTTAACTATTGAATCTTCAATTTTGAATTTTGAATTTTGAATTTTGAATCTTCAATTCGATAGAGTTGCTTAAGTCCCGATTCATCGGGATTGAATTTTAAATTAAAACGCTTCCCCAATAAACAAATAAATCCCGTTTCCTTCTTTGGTGAAGGCAAAGTCCAGGCGCGTCCAAATATCTTTCTTCGGGAAAAGTAGGAATCGCAGGCCTGCGCCTCCCGAAAACACAAAGGTCGAGGAATTTACCTCGTTCCATTGCTCGAAAACAGTTCCTGTTCCTGCAAAAACAGCAGCTCCAATACGATTGGTAAAGTGTAAGGAAATAGGTAGAAACCGGAATTCTATTTGAGTTGCTACCTGATTCCTATCTCGGTAACGACCATAGTAATATCCGCGCATGATACTTTCACCGCCCATGAGCGCTAACTGATTAAAAGGAACATCGCCGGTATTGAATTGCCCGAATAACTGCATGGCTAGCACATTCTGCTTCCCAATAGGCCTGTACAACCGCGTATCCGATAAATAGGAGGTAAAGGTGTACGTACTGCCCCATAGCGCATCGTAGTGGAGCATTGCTTGTTCCGAAAACAATCCTTTTCGAACGTTTAGTACATTATGCCGGTCGTCGTGAACCACACCAAAACCCAGTCCAATGCTCGATAAGCCGTTGCTTCCTAAGGGAAATTCGAAGGAAGCCTCATTCGATTCTTCCCAAATAAAATTAACCTTGGAAAGTCGCTGATAATCAATTTCGAAACCGATAAATAGGTTGTTGTGTAATTGTCGCAAGATGCGTTCTTTAATAGCAATTTGATTCACCTCGACCTGAGCAATATAGGACTCGGGTGTTTGCATGCCTATGCCATGGTAAAATAGGGGAAAGCTTTGCAAGCGGATCCGTCCGAGGAAAAACCAAGTATTTCGGTCGGAATAAATGGCGTGGTCGAACCACAATCCATATTGGTTCTCGAGAGTTAAAAAGGTAAATCCGTTAATCTCGCTCAAGCGATTGGATGTGTCGCGTTTGGCATAGTAAACGTAAAGGCTGCTTAATCCGAACTCCCAACTTGTTTCAGGGGCGTAAGCTAAGGTTGGATAAATTAGAAGCTGCGGTTTAGCTACATCGCTGGTGTCGTTTACCAGCTTATTCCAATACTGCTTGGCAAAACTTTGTGCTTGTATGTTGCTGATGGATAGAGGATTGATTACTGCCCCAACAATCAGTATCAGTTTTAAGATTCTCATTTTGACCAATTTTTTTTCGGATGGGAAACTACACTTTTTAGTCGAAATGGGAGGTCGTTTTATATGGCTGATGCAAGCGTGAGATATGCCGAAGGTCGTAAGCTGTAAGGGACATCTCTGTTAAATAGGACACCATGCTTGGAGCACTACCACAGAATTAACGTATTTCCTACTCCTGTCTATCTGCTGTTTCCTCAAACTTCCTACCTTTAAAGGAAATTATTGCATGTATGAAAGAGATTGATTCGATAAACCTCGATTTTTTGAAAGTAGAAGATTATCAGGCACTTAAAGACGCCATGATAGAGTCTTATGCCCAAATGCCGGGTGCTTTTTGGCGGGAACACCATCTTCGAAACCTGATTGAAAAGTTCCCCGAAGGGCAAGTAGTCATCAAAATTGATGGGGAGTTGGCTGGTTGCGCCTTGTCCATCATCGTCGATTATGCCCGCTTCGAGCACAAACACACCTATTCCGAAATTACCGGAAACTATAGTTTTGAAACCCATACTCCCGATGGCGATCGCTTGTATGGTATCGATATATTTATCCGTCCTAAATTTCGCGGTTTGCGTCTTGGCAGGCGTTTATACGACTACCGCAAGGAGCTTTGCGAGCGGCTCAATCTGAAAGGAATTGTTTTCGGAGGACGCATCCCGAATTACCATAAGTATTCAGGCGAAATTTCTCCTCGCGAATACATCGATCGTGTGAGAACCAGGGAAATACACGATCCGGTACTCGATTTTCAATTATCCAACGATTTTTATCCTTCACGCGTGTTGCAAGGCTACCTGGAAGGCGATAAAGAATCGAAAGAATATGCAGTGTTATTGCGCTGGGATAATGTGTATTACGAGAAACCTACTCAAAGAGCGAGCGTAAGAAAAACAGTCGTCCGTCTTGGTCTAATCCAATGGCAGATGCGTTTGTACAAAAACTTCGATGAAGTAATGCAACAAGCCGAATATTTTATCGATGCTGTTTCTGGTTATCGGGCCGATTTTGCGCTTTTTCCCGAGTTTTTTAATGCTCCGTTGATGGCTGAGAATAATCACCTTTCCGAATCGGAAGCTATTCGGGAGTTAGCCCAATATACTAACGGCATTGTTGCGAAATTCTCCGAATTAGCCATAGCCTACAATATCAATATCATTACCGGAAGCATGCCTGAAATTATCGATAATCAGTTGTACAATGCCGGGTATGTGTGTAAGCGCGATGGGGGAGTAGAACGCTTCGAAAAGCTGCATATTACCCCCGACGAATCGAAAGTATGGGGGCTTCAAGGAGGAAATAGTTTAAAAACATTCGACACCGATTGTGGGAAAATTGGCGTTTTAATTTGTTACGATGTTGAGTTTCCTGAATTGAGTCGATTATTGGCAGAGGAAGGCATGGATATTCTTTTCGTTCCTTTTCTAACCGATACTCAAAATGGTTATTCACGGGTTCGGAATTGTGCTCAAGCTCGAGCAA
>CALGAK010000027.1 GCA_937954085.1 uncultured Bacteroidota bacterium | reverse complement strand
AATTGAAAAGAACGAGACATAGCCCCAGCCTTTAGGCTGGGGTACTCAATGCAGATATCTTTCCGGGCTTTAGCCCTTCATGGTGAAGATCGGGGGAGTGCAAACTTGGGAACTCTTTGCGGCCTTTGCAGAAAACCTTTGCGTGCTCTGCGTGAACCTTCGCGTACTTTTTGAACCTCCGCAAACTCAAAATAAAAAGCAGGGTATGCTCTTGTAAGCTGCCCTAAGAATCAGACGATTGATGAATAAATTTTAAAATCTGTCCAATGAAAAAGAGCAGATGTGATTAGCTAATTTGCAGTGCAACAAAAATGGGTCGCTCTCGTCGGATTTTCTAATGCTAATGCTAGTTAACAAAGGATTTAGTTTTAATGATCCGGTTCGAGCGATACAAATCGAGCCATGTTACGCGACATTTCAATTCGATTCAGGAAGGAACGAATGATTCGTTCGTAAAGAACATCTTTTAAAAATAAATCCTCAACCCCTTCGTCGATGTTCGGATTATCGTTTACCTCGATGATGTAAATTTTTCCGTTAACCTCTTTCAAATCAATTCCGTATAAACCATCGCCCATCAATGCAGCCGCCTTTACAGCCACTTTTAGGATATGCTTTGGGACCGATTCGACCGGTAAAGTTTCAAAGTCGCCGCTTTGATCGGCATCATCGCCTTTCCAATTATAGATTTGCCAATGATCCTTGGCCATGAAATACTTACAAGCAAAGAGTGGCTCCTGATCGAGGACCCCAATACGCCAATCGAATTCCGAAGGTAAAAATTCCTGCGCCACTAATAAATCGGAGTGCTTAAAGAGCTGACGCGTAATATGTTCTAATTCCGACTGAGAGTTTGCTTTCATCACGCCTTTTGAAAAAGAACTGTCGGGTTGTTTGATCACTAAGGGGTAATCCGATTCTTTAAAGGAAGTTGATCGGAACGATTCCTTATTTAAAACCCAGGTAGCCGGAGTATTAATCCGATTCTGTTTCATCCTTTCGTTGATGAAAATTTTGTTACTGCATCGCAAAATCGACCAGGGATCGTCGATTACCACCAATCCTTCGGCATAAGCCAAACGAGAAAAACGATAGGTATGATTCGTAATATCGGTTGTTTCGCGAATGAACAAAGCATCGTATTCGGCAATTTGCGACAAATCGGCTTTGGTTATGAATTCGGTAAAAAAGCCCAACTTCTGAGCAGCTTTTTTAAACTTAACCAAGGCCCCCGGATCGGAAGGTGGATTCTCTTCGGTTGGATTAATTAGGATAGCGAGTGAATACTGATACTGCTTCAATTTAGGACGAAAAAAACGTTTTTTAGCAAAATAAATCGCCGCAAACTCTTGAATCCGATTCAGATCCGCCTCCGACATTTTTCTCAAACTAAGCGGAACAACTTTTTGGATCGTCCATCGCTCGTTGCGAACGCAGTAAACTTCCAGCAAGGGTGCTTCAAACAAATGATAAAGACGTTGCCCTAATTGTCGTCGGCCCGGATGGATGGTTCGCTCGAAAAAGATGTGCATCAGGACTTCGTTTGCCGTCTCTTTTTTGAAAGTTTCCTGCATCAGCTCGTCGATATCGCTCGCCAGCGCCCTTACAACCAACGGATTACGAAAATCCTCAATGGTCGTCACATTGGGAATAGCCCGATGCTCCCTAGCCGAGGCAAGCAAGGACACATAATATCCGGTTTTTTGATACCGATAGGAATTACATAAATTAAATATTCTTACGTTACGAGGAATTTGAAATTCGGGATCCGACATGTAGTGCTTGGCCGTAATCACCCTCACTCCAGGCAAATTAAATTTCCATGATTGAAGATTATCCACCACAATGATATTCTCGATCTGCTGTTTTTCATTATTCCCATAGAGGCTGTAAACCATCCGGTATGCCGACTTTCCCTCTGCATAATAATCGGGTAAGGTCGCCTTGATTACAAAACCCTTGTTCGTATACCACCGAATAAGCTTCTCGTCGGCAGCATTCGCCTCAAGAGAAATTTTCTCCACTTGTGCAGCCAAACTTCGGGAAAAAGCCTGATTTAATAACTTTAATCCGACGCCTTTCCCCTGGAACTTTGGAAGAACTCCAATACTGAATATGCGAAGCGTTTTTTTTCGCAAATGAACCACCAAACTACCGGCCAATTGAATCCCCTTTCGAGTTCGAATTTCCGCCAACCATACTTCCTGGGAGTTACTTTGCAAACTCTTTTTCAAGGATGGCAGGCTAGTCTGTTGAAAAGCTGGGAAAACAATTTGTTCCATTTGCCAGAGCGCCATCCAATCATCGGGAGTGGCTTTCCTAAGCGTGATATACATATACTTCAGTCAATCAAATTATTATAAAAACACCCCACGTTTCTTTCTCCTTGCATTTCACTTAGCGAAGGTAGATTCTTTTTGAATAGCTAATTCAGGGGGGAGAAAAATTCAATCTCATAGAATCGGCATAGAATCCAAAGGACTTCCGATAAACAAAATTGACTTTGAGGAGTTAGGGATGCAAACGAACTTCATGAATCGAAAAAAACGAAAAAAAACCATGTACCTTATACTCATCCTGCTCCTTTTAATTTTTGGAGGCATTCTACTTTTCCTGCAACATCCGCAATTTGGAAATCGAATCAAAGGAGCAAAGCTAAAACAAATGGAGGTTGCTTCCCAGTTTCAAAACGGTAGCTTTAAGAATCTGGAGCCTACGCCTAATTTTGCCGAAGATGCAAGCTTCCTTAAGGTTTTAAGTAAGTTTTTATTCCATAAGAAAGTGGATGTGCGTCCCACTCAAGCTATCCCATCGCAAAAAACCGATTTACATACCTTGAACCCCGAGGAGAATGTTCTCATTTGGTTTGGTCATTCCTCCTATTTCTTACAAGTAGATGGGAAGTGCTTTTTAGTCGATCCGGTGCTGAGCGGGAGCGCTTCTCCCCTCCCATTTGGAACCAAAGCCTTTCCCGGAAGCGATGTGTACAAGCCCGAAGATATTCCTGAAATTGATTTCCTCATCATTTCGCATGATCATTGGGATCATTTAGACTATGCCACTATCCTGGAGCTTCAACCTAAAGTAAAACAAGTTATTACAGGTCTTGGAGTGGGAGCCCATTTCGCTCTGTGGGGTTACGATTCCTCCCTTGTTCGGGAGATGAATTGGAACGAAAGCTTCGAGCCCATTCCCGGCTTCACCTTTCATGCCCTTCCTGCCCGACATTTTTCCGGACGCAGTTACCGACGCAACGAAACACTATGGGCCTCCTTTGCATTGCAGACACCTAATAGCAGAATTTTCCTGGGAGGCGACAGCGGCTACGGTGAGCATTTAGCCGAAATTGGCAGGCAGTACGGGCCGTTTGATTTGGCTGTACTCGAAAACGGACAATACGATGCTTTTTGGCCTCATATTCACATGCTTCCAAACCAGCAAGTACAAACAGCTATCGACTTAAAAGCTACCCGAGTATTGCCCGTTCATTCCTGCAAATTCGCCTTGGCCAATCACCCCTGGTATGAACCCTTGGAGCTCATTGCAAAGCATTTTGAGCAATCCTCCATCCAACTCCTAACGCCCCTGATTGGTGAAAAGCTTTGTCTAGACCAGGATAAGCATGATTTTTCACCTTGGTGGAGAGCCTTAATCCCCGTGGAATAATGCTATCGGATGAGGTTTGAAAACAGCTTCCCAAAAAGCTCCACGCATCGGACCTTTTAATTGAATCGCGTTTCATCTTACCGTAACTTAGAGAAGAAAAAAAATGGAAAGATGAAGCGTTTTCTGAGCCTTATTTTGCTGTTGAATCTTTGCATCGTATTGCAAGCTCAGCAAGAGCAACCGATGCCCGAAAGGGATAAAAACTACCGGTACGAATTTGCCGATGGAAGTACTAGAATCGGGATTTTTTTGGAAGATAAAGGTGAGTGGTATCTGATTGATGATTTGGTTTTAGGACCCACCGAAGTTCGTAAAAGTGCACTTACCTCCTTCAAAGAAGTGGAATTAGAAGCCGAGGGTCGATTCCCGAACCCGCACTACAGCAGGCAATTATTTGGACCAACGGCCATTCCACAGGCGAAAGGAGAATTTTACTGGAACAATTTGCTGTTAGAGGCAAACACCCTGCAGTACGGCATCAGTTCGAAGCTATCCGTCGGAATTGGAACCGGCTTGTTCAGCACCCTGGCTGGGATGCCCGTATTCATGCTTACCGGGAAATATGCGCACCGCTTTCAAACAAATCACCATGTTGCGATTGGGTATTTTCATGTCTTCTCCTTTCTCGACGACGAAGGCGACGCGGACCAGTTAAGCATTAGTTTTGCAGCCTATACGCGCGGGAGCAAGGAGAAAAATTTCAGCGTAGGGCTTGGTCTATTAGGGTTTACCGAGAGCAAATTTGTTCAGAATAAAGAGATCAAAGAATTTCGGTTCGACCGCTATCCGGCCTTTTATTTTGCGACCAACAATCGCGTTTCGCGTAATTGGCTAATTCAAAGCGAAACCTATCTCTTTCGCCATGAATACGAAAGCTATCATGCCGTTCTTAATCAGGACATTACAAAATCTGAAACCGGACTATTCCTCCTTGTTTCAGCCCGATATATCAAACCCGCTCATTCCTGGGATTTTGCGGTGGCTTATGGCCATATAGAAGGAGAAGGTTTTCCATTTCCCTTGTTCGGCTATACCCAGAAATTCTAGCGAAAAGAACCTTGCCTAGAGGGCAAGGCAAGGATCGGAAATAATCGCTGGGATTGATAAGGGGTCGGTGTTGGGGGATAATCCCATACGCTGAATAGTGTTCGAAAAAAATCCCGGGGAGAAGCGGTGGTGTAAAAAATAGCTTTTCGGTGGGAAAGGGGGTACGACTTGTGGGAAGCTCTCAACCAGTTCTTTCATCGGGTCGATTAAAAATAGTGAGGATTAGCTATTTCCGAATTGTTCTCCCTCGGGATTATTGACCAACTTTTTAAAGAACTTACGAAGGCAAGATTACGGAAAAGAGAGAACCAGTCGAGTTCATTTCGAGTTCATTTTTTGAAGACGTCAGGGAAAGCTGACACGAAATGGAGGGGAGTCACCGTTTAAGTTGGAGCAAAGGGAAGCACAGTACACCTTAATTGCTGAATACCAATTATTTAATTAAGAATTATTTATGAATACCCTCCTAATAATTTCACTATTTTCGTTTCCCAAGCAAGTTGTTTTAAACAAGTTAATAAGAGGGGAATGATATACCTGATACTTTCGATGTCGAGTAGGCCTGGGCATTTCAGCCCAAGCCTCTCACAAAACCGTACGGGAAAC
>CALGAK010000026.1 GCA_937954085.1 uncultured Bacteroidota bacterium | reverse complement strand
GGGTGTTCAAGGCAGAAATCATTCCGGGCTTTAGCCCTTAAATGGGAGGAGTGAAAATTATCTGATATTCTGAAAGATAGCTAAGTTACTTCGCAAGTGAAAAGTGACGCCGGGTGAAATGCTTCGTGGTAATGGGATATTTCAAGCAATTTACTCTTAACTATTTAGCTGGTATCCTTCTAATTTCTAATCTCTAACTTATAATTTTCTCATTCAGGCAATTTCCACTTTGCCATTCGATTCGGGAGAAATCTAATCATCTTAAAAACAAGATAAATCGTGCGTTTCGGAAAAAAGAATCACTCTGAACAAAAAAGTTTCAAAAACCCATACAAACTACTGTTTTTTTAGCTTAATTGAGACAGAATTTCAAAAACTATTAACCTAATCGGAATCTGAAGCAATGAATAGAAACACGTTTTCAGAAAAAACAGGGCTTTTCGGCAGAAATAAAAAGAGGAAATACGACCCAAAGTAAGGTGCCGGGGATGGCTAGTTTGGATGGTTTTTTATCGGTTTCAGGTAGAAATCGTACCAGTATTAAATCGCTCTCCTTAAAAAAAGTCCTTGGATAAGTTTCAAACCTGATAAATAAAGCCGGGAACATTCTTTATACACTGTTTCAACCCATTGTTAAAAGAATGCAACCCGGACAATACGAAAAAAGCACAAAAAAAATGAGAAAATTGAATCTTTTTTTAGTGGCATGTTTAGCCATGATTTTAGTGCCGATTGTAGTATCAGCGCAGGCTATATACTACATAGATCCAACACAGAGTCCTGGGTTAGGAACCGAACAAAGTCCATTTAATTCCTTCTCTCAGGTAAGCTGGGTTCCAGGGGACCAGTATCTTTTAAAGAATGGAACTACATTATCGATAACAAGTCCAATAGCTATAGGCAATTCGAATATTTCGATAGGAACTTATGATGTTGGTTTAAATCCAATAATTCAGTGTTCCTCCCCTACTTCGATTATTGATATTGTGAATGTTTCTGACATTAGTATTAATGGTATTGAACTTAGAGGAAATCATCCAGATATTACAGAGGTGGGGATAAATATTGTTGGAAGCTCGGTTGCAGATGTAACTAATACTGCTATCTCCAATTGTATAATTAAAGATGTTAAAACCGGAATAGGAACAGAATATTCTATTGGATTAAGCATGAATAGGTGCGATATTGAATCGTTTTTTAGAAATGTAGATTTAAATTACTCGGATGAAATAATTATAGAAAACAGTGATTTTCTACTGTTGGATAATTATGCAGTTATAGGGGATAAATATGGAATTAGAGCAAATTATTGTGAAAAGTTTGATATCCGACATAATACTCTTAGAGCTTCTGAACCAGTAGTATGTCATTTATTTTATGCAGAAATGGTTTCAGGCGGTTATAGTAAATTCTATAACAATTATTGTATTGGAACTGAATTTACCGTTTCTTGCGCAAAGCTGGGCACATCGTTAACCGTTCTATATAACAATTGGTTTGGAGAGGCTCAAAATGGAATACTTGGTATCGATGGGGCAGAAATTTCTTGCGATGTCCACCACAATGTGTTTTTTAACTGTCTTGATAATGGTTTACGCTTTCCTGTAAACACTCCAAATGGTGGTTATATTGCAAATATGAGACATAATGTTATTTACAATAGTCTTCAAAATCCCAATTACATAGCCTTAAATTGTGGTGCTATGCTTAGTCCATTTTCTAGTATCATGTTTCAAAATAATATTGTATATCATACAAAAGGCAAAGTTTATAAACTTCCTGATAATACGGGTTTTTCTAATATCAATTTCAATAGAATCCCTGCAGATTCTCCAGGTTTTATCGAGTTTGGGACTTTTCCTGTAAATACCTTAATTGATTGGCAAAATGCCGCCCCAGGTCATGATCAACAAACCGAAGCGTGTCAATCTTCCCCAAGTTCTGCACCGGGAACTAATCCATTCATTTCTGTCAATCCAACTTCATGGATTGACTTTACTCCTTTGCCTGAATCAAATTGTATTGATGTAGGGATGGAATTAACTTCGCCTCTTAATACAAATTATCAGCTAGACTATTTTGGTCATTTTATTCCAAGCGGAATTCCTCCGACCGGTATGACTGGTGTAGATATAGGTGCAATTGAGTATTATGAACCAGCAATTATCGATTTTTCATCCAACAGTCCATCAGGTTGGTACTATGCAACACAAGATATTTTAGATGCAGACCATGAAAATTTAAACTATATACATAATAAGGGTAATATTTATCACAATGGTGAATTAACTTATTTAAGAGGAGTAAATTTGTGGGGAATTATAGGATCAGAGACTTTGAACTTGAGTAATCACGGAATAGATGATATACTTAAAAACATCAAAAAGTTTGGATATAACACTATAAGATTATGTTATCCTGTTGATGTAATTCTACAAGAAATGGAAGGAGTTTCTGCACCTATTCACGGATATTTTGTTAATGAAAGTTTATCCGGTAATAGTATTTTCTTTTCTAGTCCCGGGGTAGTTAAATCTCGTATGGAAGGTATTGAAGCAATTATCGATAGATGTAATGACACAGACATTGGATTGAATGTAGTACTTTCTCATCATGGAATGCAACCTCCATACCCATACCAAGATCCAGGAATATGGAATATTTCCGTTTCTTCAAGTTATACGGTAACTGAAAATGATTATTATGAAAGTCTCTTCTATATGCCGACTCATTTTACACAAGATAATATTATTGGAATTAGTTTAATTAATGAACCTTTTGCGGCTAGATGGGATGGATCGGGTAATTCAACGGATTTTAGAAGATTCGTACATACTGCAAGTTATAATATAAGAGCAATTAATCCTGATTGGATGATTTTTGTAGAGGGCGTAAAAGAAAGTGGGTCCAAAGAAATTGAGGCAGAGGAAGCATCCAGTTTTTCTTACAATAGCGCATCTCTCGGGACCATCAATAATCCTAGCGAAAGTTATGGAAAGGCAGAAAATCTTTCAGCTTATGGATCCAATTCTAATTTTCCTAACAAACCCTATTATCCCGTAAACGAAAATGAATTACCGTATCACAAGCTTGTTTTTAGTCCTCACACAACCCAATTCGAAGAGTATTATGTTATTGATAATATTTCCAACAATTCAGCTTATGTTAAAGAGGTGAATGATTATAAGTGGGGCTATCTTTCAGAAAACCATGCTGTCGTTCCCGGTAAATTTAGTGCTATCTATCAATCTGAAAACCCCGGAACTACTTTTGTTAATCAGGCAGCCTTTTCCGAAGAATGGTTTAAATTCTATGTTAAGTACATGGCAGAAAAAAAATTGCCGGGCTCTTTTTATTGGAACTTCCACGGAAACAATCTGGGTTGTGTAGTAGATAATTCCTCTGTAGAACATTGCTATAACCAAAGTTTAGTCGAAACAACAGACTGGTCACAAGGTTTGGCGGATAAAATGAAAGATTATGCCATTATGTTTGGGCAAGTTGAAATGGAAATCGACCCATCTGATGTAAACACCATGTATTCTCCAAGAGATGGCACAAGCTATGTTTTCCCTGCAAACTGTTTTTCATCCAATGTAAGCATTAAACACACAGCACATTGGGCTGGTGAAGATTATTTAACCCCTTCTTCGCCTGATTATGTGGAATACGCAAGTGATGTGATAGCTGCAAAAGCTTTGCTTGGACTAAAAGCAAGTATCCTCCATGAATTTAAAATAATTTGCAAAGATTCCGGTGGAAATTCTATAGGAACATCCAATTCGAACTTCGTGATAACCATACAATATACCGATAATGAATTAGGTTGGGTTAACGAACATTTTCTTAACTTCTATAAGTATAATCAAATTAGTGGGAACTGGATTGAAGCAAACGGAACGACTGGTTTTAATTTAAACAATAATTCTGCTACTTTAGTTACCAATGAATTTGGGATTTATGCTTTGGCAGGCTTAGGTTACACCGCAACTCAAACCATTAATCTTTTAAATGGATGGAGTCTTATTTCCACCAATGTAAACCCCAATTTTCCCGATGTAGAAGAGATGTTCGATGGACTCCCTATATACATTCTAAAAAATGGCGCCGGACAAATGTTTTGGCCTTTAGCCCAAGTAAATTCTATTGGAGACTGGAACTATCTTGAGGGCTATAATGTGAAAATGAATGCAAATGCAGACCTGCTTGTCGAAGGCTTGAGGCTATACCCGGAGAATGAATCCATCCACATCCCCGCAGGTTGGAGCTATATACCTTACCTAAGAACCACATCATTATTAATGTATGACTTGATTCCCCCTGTATCACCACTATACCTTCAAATGGATCTCTCTGGTCAAGATATAATAAAAAATACTGCAGGAGATTTATATTGGCCACCTTTTCAAATCCACAACATTGGAAACATGAATCCTGGCGAAGGATATCAAATTCACCTTACTGACCCATATTCATTGGTTTATCCGGCAAACGCTATTGGGACAAAAAACAGTTCCATCGAATTAGATGCTAAAGTTAAAGAGTATAAATATTACCAGCAGGAAATTTATAGGAATACCGACAACAACATGGTTGTTGGAATTCCACAAAACGCATGGTCTGTTTTGCCACAAATAGGAGATGAAATAGCCGCTTTTGGGGAATCCGGGCAAATAGTTGGAAAAACCATCTATCAGGGAGGGTTTACAGCATTGGTTATATACGGAGATGACCACTATACTCCTGAAATTATGGAAAATTTAGCCGATGGCGAAGATTTCGTTTTCGAGGTTTGGAGTATAAATAAACAAACTACCCAGAGGCACAAGTTTAGTAAATGGGAAAAAGGAAATGGTTCCTTTGTAAAGAATGGGATAGACATAGTGAAAGTGTATGAGCCTAATCCAAGTAAATTCACAACGAACTACACTGTTTATCCTAATCCCGGAAATGGATTATTCCATATTTCCATCACTTCTGAAACAAGCACCATTTTTACCATTCAAGTGTCTGATTTAGCCGGTAAAATCGTTTATACAAATACAATCCATTCCTCAGAAGGAATTCAGCAAATGGAAGTGGATTTGTCTGATTTAACCCCCGGAACCTACCTTTTAAATCTTTCTAACCCCGATGGGTATAGTAAACCGGAAAAATTAATTATTCAATAATCTGCATGTAGAACCCGTAAAACAACTACGGGTTCTTTTTACCTTCATTTTAATACAATTATTATGAAAAACATATTGCTACTCGCTTTTTTTTCTACAAGTGTTTTATTATCCATTGCACAAACCCAATTCGAAGAAAATCTACTATATAATCAGAGTTTATCTACTAGTCAGGGTTTCATTACTTCTTTCGATGTCGATGAAGATGGGGATCTGGATATATTGGTACCAGATGATTATAATCGAGTAAATTGGCTGGAAAACCTTGGGGATGGCACTTTTTCTAACGGTCGTATTCTTATTGACTTTATAAATAATCCAAGAATCATAGAAGTTTTTGATATAGATGGAGATGAAATGTTGGATCTTTTGGTTTCGCGAGGTTCGCCAAGCTCCTTAGTTTGGTTTAAAAATGAAGGCATGGGTTCATTTACCTGCATGGACATCGATACTAGCATAAACTCTTCTTCGCAAAGTATTTGTGCTGATTTGGATAATGATGGAAATTTGGATATTATTGCGTCCATATTTTCTGTAGGTGAGATTATCTATTACTTGAACGATGGCATCGGGAATTTTGGGTCAAAACAGCTCATATCCAACGAGGTATCCTTTCCAACCTCGGTTTATGCTTCCGATTTGGATGGAGATGGGCTTCCGGATGTGGTGGGTGTTTCAGCATTCGGTGATTATAAGCTTGCCTGGTATAAAAATCTAGGTAATGGGAATTTTGGCCCTCAACAGATTATTTCCCAATTTCAGTACTTTCCTTTCACAGTTACCGCAGCCGATTTAGACAGAGATGGAGATAATGATCTTATAGTGAGTGCCGAATTTTTTGCATCGAATGACCGTATAGTGTTTACATACACTAATAATGGAATTGGTTCCTTTACTCTTCAGGATACCCTATACACGACGCATTATCGTAGCTGGTCTCATCATGCAGTGGATCTGAATAACGATGGGGATTTGGATATCTTAACCCCCAGTGATTACTTTTTAAACGATGGAACCGGATCCTTCCTTACCGGAAACGAAATTCATCCTTATGGGTGGAGTAGTACTTATGGGGATTTTAATGGGAATGGTTGGCTGGATATTGTTTACTATTTCGTTGGAACGTGTTCTAATATGGGTAATTTGGCATGGAAAGAAAACTTAAGTAACGCTAATTATAGCGAAAGTAAAATAATTTTATACACCATACATTCTATTCAGAATTTAATATACGAAGATATGGATGGGGATGGACTAAAAGATATTCTGGTAGCAAGCGAAGATTGTAATATTAGCATTTGCAAATATAAAAACCTGGGATCTGGCCATTACGAAAAAGCAGACACTATCCTTATGGGTTATCATGTTCCTTCCATGCAATTAGTCGATTTGAATGGAGATGGAAATAAAGACTTACTTTACGTAATTGATTCCACGTATTGGAACAACAGCACCAAATGGCTTGCCTGTCAAATGGGCGATAGTAGCGGCAATTTTGGCCCGATACAAATTCTAAAGGAAAACGTTTCTTCGGTATTTTTCGCAGCGGATATCAATAGCAATGGCTATACGGATATCCTATTCCTGAAGAGATGGGGATTAAATTTCTTCCATTTAACATTGTCGCTCAACGATAGTATGGGATATTTTGGGAATGAAACGACTATTCTTACCGGCCTCAATAATCCAAGAGACATTAAGACGATAGATATCAATAATGATGGATTATTAGACATACTGCTGACTGATAATGCTTTACAAACAGGCATTAACCAGGGAGGAGTCGGAAACTTTCAGTTTTCTAATTTCCCGGGACCTAGCATTGGAGCCTGCAAAATTGATTATGCCGATATGAATGGCAATGGGGAACCGGATATTGTGTTTACCACCGATGCCGAAGGAGGAGGTAATTATATAGGCATCTTGTTTAATGATGGAAGTGGTGTTCCGGCATCCTTTACCCACCAAATCCTTTCCTACACTTCCGGATCCGATGAACTGGTATTAGTGGATTTAGACAAAGATGGCGACATGGACATTGTTTCGGCACAAAAGGATAGCATACATTCCCTTTTCTGGTTAGAGAACGATGGCCTGGGTAATTTCCTGCCGGGTGCCACAGGTTCAATAAATCCCTTAATGGATTCGATAAGCGTCGCCGACATTATAGTGGACGATCTGGACTCCGATGGGGATATCGATATTTTATATGCTTCAAAAACACCGGATAAATCCAGGCTAGCCTGGTTTGAAAACATTGGATTTCACTCCGAAGATTCCGCTTCCTCGTGTGCCAATATTCCTTTTCCCCTGGGAAATCAGGTTTTAACAAGCCCGGGTATTTATGGCGACTCGCTCTTATCCATCCATGGATTAGATAGTATTGTTCATGTGGCATTTACTCACATTCCCTTGCCACAGGTCACTTTAAGCCCATTTTTATTCGATACCATTTGTATCCAAGAGCTTAGCACTCCTGTTCCTGTTGGATATCCGGCCAATGGAAGCTATATTGGCTATGGAATAATCCAGAATGAAATCCAGTTAGCAGTGGCTGGCGAAGGTTTATACACCTTAATGTATGCGTATGAAGACCCCGCCACAGGATGCTCCGACACCGCACAAACCCAAATGACGGTTGTGATTTGCACCTCGATAGAGGAATCCAATCCGATACCCGGATTAAAGGTTTTCCCAAATCCAACCAGCGGTGAGGTCTATATCCAAATGGCAACAAACAATTTTACCCAAGATTCGGATCAAACAAATCTCGAACTATACAGTACCCACGGGCAGCTTTTACTCTCCCGAACTATCCAATTCCCCACGGAAACCATCGACATAGGGAATTATCCTCCCGGGATGTATTATCTAAGCATAAAACAAAACACAGCCAAAAACGTGTTCAAACTTATAGTGCAGAGTGAACGGTGAACGGTGAACGGTGAAGGGTGAACGGTGAACGTCGGAGCGCAGCGGAGATCCCGGTAGCGGAGCGCATCGGGAGTGAAGGGTGAACGGTGAACGACGGGGCGACTTTAGCGACCAGGCGACTTGCCGAAGAGGCGAAAGCCTGCAACAACGAACTGCCGCGCGGCTCCCGGCGCGTGGCAATCATTCTAGTTCAAGGGAGTGTTCAAAAAAGTGTGCCATTTTACCATTTGAAGTCACTTTTGCTGGGAACAGCCCGTAGCTCTTAGGCTGGATGGATGTATTCCAAATTTGAAAAGAACGAGACATAGCCCCAGCCTTTAGGCTGGGGAGTTCAAGGCAGATATCTTTCCGGGCTTTAGCCCTTAATGGTGAAGAGTGAAGAGTGAAAATTTGAGGACATTGACTTGAATATTTGAAAAGAACGAGACATAGCCCCGGCCTT
>CALGAK010000025.1 GCA_937954085.1 uncultured Bacteroidota bacterium | reverse complement strand
TTCATTGGGATTGATTTCTGTAGCGTAGGGGAAGTTTCGATTTACCGGAATTGAATCTTGAATTCAAAATTTTGAATTCAGAATCACAGCGAAAGTCCCGATTCATTGGGATTGATTTCAAAACCCTCATGGCGTTTGCATCAATTGAAGATAAACCACATCGTTGCGGATATGCCAACACGATTCATAATCTCCTCCCGATTCATAGGTTTCCATTTCGGTTCCGTCTATCACTCTAACGAGTCCATTTTCCGTTGGGTAATGAGCTACAAAGCTATAATACCGGTTAGTGGGCAGCCACACGGTAAAATCCTCCGACCATACATCCCACGATTCCTTTAAATCGCCATTCTCCCAATCACCGAAGTAGATTTCAATTAGAATGGTATCCCTAACCTGCTCTCGATTTAATACCACTGTAACTTCGCCTTCGGTCGGTTCGGTGTCAAAACACTCTCCATCGCAAGAAAACAAAATGACTGAAAGGGTCAGAAGGCCAAGGAATCGAAAAATAAATGCGGATTGGTAAACGGCGGGAGAGTAAGCGTGTATGTGACCTTTTTCCATCAAATTAGTATTTATATTTCAACTCTTTCTTTGAAAGATTTCGTTTGTAAAGGACGAATATCGATGAAAAGAATAAACTCATCTTCCGGAGCTATTCCATCTCAAATGCTCTTCGAATCGAACTCGAAACTAGCGAAATTATTGTCAATAGGAAGAACATTTGAAATGAAAAATTGATGCTGAAATTGGCGTCAAATTAGCTTTTTCGAAGCGGTTTAATCCGCTTCTTCAGGTAAAAATAACCGAGATAAATGATGCTCATTATCAGCCAGATTGCCAGTAACTCATCGAGGGGCGCACCCCCACCTGCCGGATCGAAATCTGTGTTAATTCCATGGTAGTCGGGTGGTGGCGGAGGTTGCGCGCTCAATGGTTTTGAACTGAAAATCAAATAAGTGAAGACTAAAAAGGCTTTTACTAAAAAGATGAACGGTAACGTTTGGAATTTGGATAGATGCATGTGTCTAGTTATTGCTTGGTATTACAATCGATTTGCTTTCTTTTCCATACTTGCTGGTTAGCAACAAGTGATAAACCCCGGATGACAGCTCATGGGGTAAGGCTAACTCGGAGTTCAGGCCAATCTTCTCCGAGTAAACACGTTGGCCGAGCGAATTAAATACCTCAAGCTGGGTTGTTTCATCAGGAATCCAATTGCTGAAATGAATGGATCCCGCAGCATAATGAATCCTTACTTCACTTGTTCCAGGTTGCTCTTGACTTAGTTGTTGTTGATGCAATAGGAGTGAAAACCTTGAATCGAAAGCTTCGGCCATCAGCACAGATTGCAGTTCGCTATGCTGATTTAAATCCAGCGTGTCGGCAGTTAAGTGATCAATCAGAAAGACTTGGAAGTTGAAGTCCGACGATTGCTGATACTTCCAATGATAAGTTCCGGTTATCCGAGGCTGGGTATGCAATGCTATTTCAATTACTCCAGAGGAAGGGAAAGAATTTAAGGTCAGTTCATTATTATGCTCATCTCGACAGAAAAACTGAAAAATATCTTCCTTAACAGGAGGTAAATAACGAGCATCATACTCTGCATCAAAGCTTGAGGTGGCGTTTGTATTTTCTTCTAAGTAAATGGTTTGACTGGTGTTTTCGTGTCGTAGCGTAAGGCTGGCCATCCGATCTTTTGATTTTACCATAACAGGTTCCGGATTCGATTGATTGCTTCCCGCAGGCAGAATCAAACTTCCAGGCTCTTCGGTTACTTGAACCCAAAATCCTTCCATGGGGGAAATAGTATCGCCCGGAAAAATCAAATCGTATGCAGTACCCGATGCATTGATACGGTAGGCATAGGGGGAAACAGACGATAATTGCCAGTCGGGTTGATTCCAAACCAAGGAGGAAGGAAAGGGATTCCCTAATAAATGCCAACCTTCGTGATGACGACTCAAGTTGTTCAATACCAGATTCTCCGCATGAAAAATCCCCTCGAACTTCGATTGTTTATCTTGCTCGTAGGCAACTAAGTAGGCTCGTCCGGGCAGGAATTGTTGAAAATGGGATTCATGCTCCGGATTTTTCTGATTCAACCAGAGGTTATTCGATTCCTGATACAGGTAAAAATCGTAATTCCCCTGCGTGAAGGTAGAGTTATGGATCGCTTGCTGCTGCAGGGGCGCACTGATCAAATGCCAACCATCTGCATTACTCGTCCAGCCGGATAATTCGAAATGCATCTCCACGACACATTCTTCCGATAAAAGGGTGTGGTTTCGGAGCTCGGCCCCGGATGCTATAATTAAAGTATCTAAGAGAGTTTCTTCAAGTAGCTCGGGTGCATGGAGATAATCTGTTGGAATCAAGGCCGTTTGATGTTCCTGTGGCAAGCCTAAACTCCAATTTCCGGGATTATTCCAAGCAGATGACAACAGACCTTTCCAAATACTGTAATGTTTGCCCGGAGTGCATTGCTCAGTAGTAGCGGGGCTAATAACCCACTCACTCACATCCATAACACCCCCATTGTTCTGCGATACAGACACCAAACGCTCTGCCCGGCTGTCTAAATAGTTCCATGGCTCTTCTGTGCCTATGACATCTAATTCGCCATAAATATCCAGAAGCTCACCTCCTAAGTAATTGCCTCCGTAGTAAAGAAAATAGCTGTCGTCGCCATTTCCGGAAATAGCTCCGGAATAAAACTCCGGCCAAAAATGATACACTTGTTCGAAAATGCTCTCACTATAAGCCACAACATAAGTGCGACCCGGTAAAATGACGCCTTCTAATTGTGCGCAATTCCAATAAGCGGCATTAATTTGACGACACACATACCATAAATCCTGATTCAAATCCAAGGCTTTGTCCGATAGATTTTGTAGCTCAACAAAGCGCGCAGTAGGGATGTCCTCGGGATCGACAATCTCTGTAAAGATGATTTTGTTCTTTGGGAAAAGATTGGTTATGAGTGTGTTGTTCGTATGGTCGGCATTGTAATCGGTGAATTCATCGGTATTGCGAAAGGCAACAATCCGAATGTGATAATTTCCTTCGTAACTCAGATTGGAAAGTAAGACATCCGTTTGGTCTGACTCCAAAAACAAAATTTGATGATGCTCTTCGTTTAGCAGGTAATCCTCTGGATCAACTCCATCGGTGTATTCGGTGAAGTTGGGTTCATTTCTGATTTCAAGTAAGAAGCCATCGGCCGTATGAGGCTCCGATTCATGCTCCCAAGCCAGATGCAAGGAACTGGGACTTGCTTTAAACAGGTGTACATTGCTTGGATTATGCGATGGCTCCGGACCAAGGGTTTGAATACTCTGAACTACACCGGGTGAATAAACTCCGTTATGGTAGCTAAAAGCTTTAAAGTGATAGGTTTGCTCATAGTCTAACGTTTCTTCCCAAGCGTCGGACAAACCCCTGTAAAGAAGCGTTCCTCCGGCAAATGGTTCGCCCACATCGGGAATCAACCCTGTTGGGGTGGAAAAATTTCCGCTTTGGTTTACAACCACTAAGCATTCGTGATTATTCGCGTTGGTGCTTAGAAATAAATTCGCCGTGTTAGCGGTATTCAGCAGCGCATAAAAATTCGGATTTACAAGGCCCGAAGCTGGGTTTCCGAGTAATCGGATATTGTCCCAACCACCATAATCGATGGTCCCGTTTTGCCGAACCATCAGCTTTAGTCCAATACTTGATGCTGCATCAGGAATACTCAAGGAAATCGTTCCCTGATCGGAAAGATTGTTGTACCCATCGACCAAAATTACTTCAGCCTGCTCGAGTCCGTCGATGAGAAGCTGATACTTCATGTCGTCGGAAGTATCGAAGCCAATGCAGGCAAATTCAAATTCCAGTATAACAGATTCATATGCAGTAATATCGATCGATTCAAAGCTTAGCATTCCCCAGTCGGAGGTGCCAGAAGGAGAGTTCAGGTCTTGGATTCCCCAGAATTCATCCCCATCCGAAGGTAAATTAGGGAAGGTTTGGAAATTGCTGGTTACCACTCCCCAAGTGGCATCGCTTTGAATAAAGGGAGTTGGTGACGATGTGTAATTCCAGCTATTGTTCTCACTGCCGAACGATTGCTGCCGAATGATTTCCTGAGAACTACCAGGATAAGAAAAAAGTAGGATGAGCCAGAGTGCTCCGTTGAACCATTTCATAAGTAAATTGAGGTTAAGTAAATAATCAATGGGGCACAGAAAAAACTAGCCTTTTCAGGTAATCGTAATGCTGATTGTTGGGGTGCAGTAGGCAATATATCACCTCGCGAGGGATATGTCAAACGAGTCGGTCGATTAGTTCATCGAGCATTAGCCTGAACTTGTTGAAAGTATCCTTTGTTTCATGTTTTTCTTTCAAAAGATTAATCGCCAATTATGCCCTAAAACCTATTCACAGAGCTCTGTTTTATTGCTCTAAAAATGGTAGTTTTGAGCATTCTTGTAACCTAATTATTTATGCCAGCTATGAAGAGAGATTCGCAGGTTTTTGATATCATTAAGAAAGAGGAGCATCGCCAGAAATATGGCATTGAACTGATTGCTTCAGAAAATTTTGTGAGCGAACAAGTTATGGAAGCCATGGGTTCTTGCATGACCAATAAATACGCCGAAGGCTACCCCGGTGCTCGTTATTATGGAGGTTGCCAGTTTGTCGATGAAACCGAACAACTCGCTATCGATCGGCTCAAAGAACTCTATAATGCCGAATATGCTAACGTGCAACCTCACTCAGGTGCACAGGCAAATGCTGCAGTTTTTACAATGATTCTGAAGCCCGGTGATACGTTCATGGGCCTCGATTTATCGCATGGAGGACACCTTTCGCACGGATCTCCGGTGAACTTCTCCGGTCAGTGGTATCGAGCGGTTTCTTATGGGGTTAAGGAAGAAACCGGACTAATCGATTATGAAATGATGGAAGAGGTTGCCCGGAAAGAAAAACCGAAACTTATTGTAGGGGGCGCTTCCGCTTATTCACGCGATTGGGACTATAAACGAATGCGTGCCATTGCCGACGAAGTGGGTGCTTTATTGCTCATCGATATGGCACATCCAGCAGGACTAATTGCAGCAGGATTGCTTAATAACCCCCTGGAATACGCACACTTAGTTACCTCTACCACACATAAAACTTTACGTGGACCAAGAGGTGGAATTATTCTGGTCGGTAAAGATTTTGATAACCCTTGGGGTATCAGTACCAAAAAAGGCGAAATCCGTAAAATGTCGTCCTTGCTCAATTCGGCCGTTTTCCCTGGGATGCAAGGCGGACCGCTCGAGCATGTAATTGCTGCCAAAGCAGTCGCTTTTGGCGAAGCACTCGATCCTTCCTTTAAAACCTATCAGGAACAGGTGAGAAAGAATGCTGCCGTCATGGCCTCCGAATTTATTCGACTCGGTTATAAAGTCATTTCTGGGGGAACCGAAAACCACAGTATGTTAATCGATTTGCGAACCAAATTCCCGGATATTACCGGTAAGTTGGTCGAAAATACTTTAGTCAAAGCAGATATTACCATCAATAAAAATATGGTTCCGTTCGATTCACGTTCGCCGTTTCAAACGAGCGGATTGCGTGTTGGAACTCCAGCTATTACAACCCGTGGCCTGAAAGAAGAACACATGCCTCAGGTGGTCGCTTTTATCGACGAAGTAATTTCAAACATAAATGATGAAGCGATTATCCATCGCGTTAAAAAAGATGTTGTTGATATGATGGGAAGCTTTCCCATGTTTGCCTGGTAAAATCACTGCCAGGTTCGTTTAACCTTTTATCACAGTTTACATTTTAACAAAGGGACATCCTCCGATGTTCCTTTGTTTCATTTATATGGGCTTGATTACAAGTTCGATAGGAATGGTGAATTTGAGATTCCTTTATCTGAATTGGTTTTAAATAACATTCGGTGAAACCATACAAAATTCAACTCCCCTGAGTACCTTTCAATTCTGAAAACAAGCTGATTTCATCGACAAATGGTGTCAAATTCAGCGTTTTCCTTCAACTTAAAAAATTGAGTTATGAAAATAGCTGTCCCAACACGAGGTGAGCGTATTGACCATCACTTCGGTCATTGTGAAGTGTTTACTGTTTTTTCGGTCGACGATCAGAAAAATATCACTCACATTGATTTAGTCCCATCGCCCAACGGTTGCGGTTGTAAGAGTAACATCGCTTCGGTTTTACGTGCAGAAGGAGTAGAATTAATGCTTGCAGGTAATATGGGCGCTGGGGCTGTCAATACACTTCAAAATCAATCCATTCAGGTCGTTCGTGGTTGCCAGGGAAATGCCAGGGTGAACGTCGAAGCCTATCTGAAAGGTGAAGTTCTCGACTCCGGCGAATCATGCAAAACCCACGATGAGCATCATCAAAACCCGGATCATCAACACCATCATCACGATCACCACCATGGACACCACCACGACCATGGAGAAGGTCATACTCATTAGTATTCTCAGCAAATTTTACCCTTTTCAACTGTTTCTTTCCGTATTCTAGAGGAAAGAACGTATTTTCACGCCGCTGTTAATTCCGGGCCTATGAAAATACTGATTATTGAGGATGAATTAGACTTAGCCAACTCCATCGAATCATACCTCAAATTGGAAGGATATGTTTGCGAGAAAGCGGCCGATTACGCCGAAGCTAGCGAGAAAATCAACCTGTACCGCTACGATTGTGCTTTGGTCGATATCAACATTCCCGGAGGTAGCGGGTTGACCATCATCCGGGAACTGAAAGCCCTCAAAAATAATTGTGGGATTATTATCATCTCCGCGCGTAATTCCATCGACGATCGAATCGAAGGGCTCGAAATTGGTGCCGACGATTACCTTACAAAACCGTTTAACCTGTCGGAACTCAACGCTCGGATCAAATCGGTAATCCGAAGAATTCAATTCAAAGGTGATAACACTATCGAATTCAATGAAATACGCGTAGATACTCAATCGTTTCAAGTATGGGTCCACAACAAGGAATTGAGCCTCACTAAAAAAGAATACGACCTCCTCATATTTTTCCTAGCCAACAAAAATCGGGTTTTGACTAAGGAATCTATCGGAGAACATGTGTGGGGCGACTATGCCGATACGCTCGATTCCTTCGATTTCATTTACACGCATATTAAAAATTTGAGAAAGAAACTGCTCGCCAATGGAGCGCTCGATTACATCAAAACGGTCTATGGCTTGGGATACAAATTCTTAGCAAATCCCGATACCTAGTAGGTAGTGCCTAATTGAATGTGTTACGATGAAACTCCTCAATAAGACCAGTTTAATCATTATCACCTTAACCCTCTTTATCTTTTTTTCAGGGGGAGTATCCTTTTTCTACCTCATTCGTTCCCTCATTAATCAGGAAACAGACCGCGAACTCATTAGCTATTCCAATAATTTGGTGGGTGAAATGCAGCTCTTCGAAAAGGCTGCTCCCAACTCTATCTTTATTACTGAAAACAATGTGGAAATGAAGCGTGTCGATTCCTTCAGTTTTACACAAGCTTTTTTTAGCGATACCATCCTTTTCGACCCTCGCTTCAATAAACGATTCCCACATCGCGTCTATTCCTTCCCCGCCGACCTGGGATTCAGAAAGTACGAGGTTTCAGTTTATCGCTCTACCTATCAGTCGGAGAAACTGATCGAGCGAATAGTACTTTCCCTCACCGTAATGTTTATTCTCTTGATTTTGAGCTTATACTTCCTGAACCGCTATCTTTTTAAACGGATTTGGGACGATTTCTTCTATACCCTCGACAAAATTCGAAGCTTCGAAATAAAACAGGGCAGGGAATTCTATCTCAAGGATTCTGAAATCGAAGAGTTCCAGCAATTGAACCAGGCTATCATTAAGCTAATGGATAAAATTCGGCAGGATTACCGGAATTTGAAGGATTTTACCGAAAATGCCTCCCATGAACTGCAAACTCCTTTGGCCATCATGCAAAGTAAAATTGAACTCTTCCTGCAACATGATGACCTAAAAGAAGAACACCTTGAACTACTTTCTGGACTGTATGAAGCGGTTAACCGATTAGCTCAGATGAATCGTGCTTTAATTCTATTGACGAAAATAGAAAATAATCAGTTCCCCGAAAAAGAAGCGGTTGCCCTCCATGAGCGAATCGATTACCATGTGGATCAGCTGCAAGCAATCATAGAAGAAAAAGAGATACAGCTGAAAGTCAATACCAAAGCACTTTTCAAAGAAATGAGTCCAGCTTTGGCGGATATCTTACTGATGAACCTCATTAAAAATGCCTTACGCCATAACGATCGGGGAGGGTCCGTCGAAATTGAACTGAGCAATGATAAACTGATCGTTCAAAATACAGGCGCTCCCTCCGAGCTCCCCGCTGAAAAACTCTTTAATCGCTTTACCAAATCAGGAAAAAACAAAGAATCAATTGGCTTGGGTTTAGCCATCGTAAAACGAATTGTCGATTTATACGATTGGAAAATCGACTACAAATTTGAAGAAGGTAAAAATAAATTTATCCTTCATTTTTAAGTGATGATATTTTAATGTATTGAAAGTCAGTAGTTAATGTGTTGTTTTCAGCTCCGGGAAAAAAACACAAATTTGACTTCAACTTCAGAATTGCTACAGATTCCTCCTATATGTTTGTAGTGTCCAAAGAGCAAATAGCTAAAGTTGATTAGTGAAAGCAAAAAAGTTAATGATTATAGTTGTCCGCAAAAAACCTCGGTTCTCACCGGGGTTTTTTGTTTGTATATTGGCCCCATAATACGTTTAAAACCATGCAGTCTATCTTATTAAGTTTCCATGCGATTGTAAGCAGTGTCTTTCTCGCAGTGGGTTTTATTCTCCTATTTAGAGTAATCAGAGGCTTAACCACAGGACGCGATTACATGCTACTCGACAAAAGCTTATCTCTTGTTTATCTCACTTTGCTCTATATCCAACTTTTCTTAGGAATTAGCCTCTATTTTTTGCGCGATGCACGAAGCGAGGTAGAGGCCGGCGAAGGTTCATTCGGCTTTTGGGTAATTCAGCATTTCTCTGTCATGATTTTCACCCTCATTCTTACTCAGATTGGTCGCATCTTTATTCAACATAACCTGACTTCGCAAAAAAAATTCCGAAATAGTCTGTTCTATTTCGGAATTTCTTACCTCATCGTGCTCCTTTCCTGGGGAGCGAGTATGTTGCGTTAATCGATTACATCAATCCTTTGCGCTTAAGCAAGGGTTCAATCATTGGTTCTTTCCCACGGAATTGTTTGTATAAGCTCATGGCATCTTCGGTTCCACCTTTCGATAGTACGAACTCTCTGAACTTGCTGGCGGTTTCAGCATCGAATAAATCGGTCTCCTTGAATGCTTCAAAAGCATCGGCATCGAGCCACTCACTCCATAAGTAAGCATAGTATCCGCTGGAATAACCACCGGAGAAAATGTGACCAAAATAAGTGCTTCGGTAACGAACCACAATCTCTGGAATCATCCCTATTTTAGCCATAGCATCCGATTCAAATTGAGTAACATCGAAATCGATGGGTTCCGATAAGGTGTGATAAGCCATGTCCAAATAAGCAGCCGACATAAACTCAACGGTAACGAAACCTTGATTAAAACTGCCACTTTCTACTACCTTCTGAATTAATGCATCGGGAATTGTTTCACCCGTTTGGTAATGCTTGGCAAATAATTTAAGAACAGCTGGTTCGGCTGCCCAATTCTCCATGATTTGTGAGGGTAACTCAACAAAATCGCGTGGAACCGACGTGCCACTCAAACTTGGATAGGTACAATCGCTCAGTAAACCATGAAGTGCATGTCCGAATTCGTGGAAAAGAGTCGATACTTCATCGAAAGTTAATAAAGCTGGCTGATCTCCGGTTGGCTTGGTGAAGTTACAAACAACAGTTATAATCGGAGTAACAAATTCGCCATCCTTTACCATTTGTTTTCTGTAAGAACTCATCCAGGCTCCACTGCGCTTGCTGGCGCGGGGATGATAATCGGTGAAAATAATTCCAATGTGTTTGCCATCTGCTTCTTTAACTTCGTAAGCGGTAGCTTCGGGATGATACACCGGTATATCGGTGCGTTTTGTGAAGGTAATTCCCCAAAGTTTATTGGCAACATCGAATAATCCTTGCTCCACTTGTTCCAACACAAAATAGGGACGAAGCATTTCTTCGTCTAAATCGTATTTAGCCTTACGCAGTTTTTCAGCGTAATACCACCAATCCCAAGCCTCTAACTGGAAATTTCCTCCTTCTTCGTCAATGAGTGCTTGCAAAGCAGCAACTTCTTTCTTCGCATTAGGCAAGGCTTTTTCCCAAATGCGATCGAGCAAGTCGTACACCATCTCGGGAGTATTGGCCATGTTATTCTCTAAAATGAATGAGCTGTGATTTTCATAGCCTAAAAGATTGGCTTTTTCAATACGCAAATTCACCAACTTTTCCACAATTGCTTTATTATCAAACTCATTGTTGTTGTCGCCAATGGAATTATAGCCCTTTAAAATTCTTTCGCGTAAATCGCGACGGTCAGAATAGGTAAGGAAAGGAATGAAGCTGGGCTTATCTAAGGTGAATAAATATTTGCCGCTGTAACCTTTTGCTTCCGCCGCTTCCGATGCTCCGGCTATAACCGATTCAGGTAATCCGGTCAAATCGGTCGATTCCAAAACCATTTCCCAACTGGTGCCATCTTTCAATTGATTTTCGCCAAACTGCAGTGTAAGGGTCGATAACGCGGCATTAATCTCCCGGAAACGGGCTTTAGATTCCTCTGGTAAATTCGCTCCGCCTCGAACAAAGGATTTGTAGCGTTTTTCCAATAGTTGTTTCTGCTCTTCGTTTAAATTGAACTGCTCTCGATTTTCGTAAACCGATTTAACTCGTTTAAAAAGCTCCGGGTTTAGTGCAATGTCGTCGCTGTGTTTCGATAACATAGGCATTACCTCTTTTGCAATGGCTTGCAAGCTGTCGTTCGTGTTCGAAGAACGCAGGTTGTAAAAAACATTACCGACCTTGGTTAACAATGCATCGCTGTACTCTAAAGCTTCAATCGTATTTTCGAAAGTAGCCGGATCGGAGTTGGAGACCAATGCTTCAATGGCTGCTTTTTGCTCAACCATACCTTGCTGAAAGGCAGGCATAAAGTGCTCTAATTCAATTGCATCGAAATTCGGAACCTCGAAAGGTGTCTCGTAATCGGAAAAGAATGGATTCATATTCGTCTCGCTGGTTTTTGGTTCTGATTGACAAGAACTCAAAAGTCCTATCACAATCATTAAATGAAGTAAGTTTTTCATGGTTTTGTTTAGTAATTATATGTTTTGATGAATTAAATTCGATTAAGGAAGCACAAATTTAAAATCTTAGTGGAATGTCGCGCCCTATTCTTAAACAGGAATTACCACTTAATAAATCGCTCTCGTTCACGACTCCCATCCAACAGTTGAATCTCGATATAATACACACCCGGGCTTAAACCGCCAATCGATAATGGATGTGCTGACTCCATATTGATCGATTTTCTCCTTTCCAACAAGGCTCCCAATTGATTATAAACATCTATTTGTGTAATCGATTGAGTGGATTCGATCTTGATGATATCCCTTGCCGGATTAGGCCACACCCTAATTCCTGTTTGGCTAACTGTTTCTTGAACGGAATTGATGGCTTCGCATAATCGCACTTTTATTCCCAATGAGCCGGTTAAGGTTGAATCGAGGTAATTCGACTTTTGCCAAATCGGACTACCCGGATTAGACGCA
The DNA here is from genome assembly GCA_937954085.1 of uncultured Bacteroidota bacterium. Taxonomy (GTDB): domain Bacteria; phylum Bacteroidota; class Bacteroidia; order Bacteroidales; family M50B96; genus M50B96. Next base: position 72,113 of record CALGAK010000025.1, on the reverse strand, counting down.
TAGTTCAAATAGATGGTGTTCTTTCCGTTGATTCCACGTAAGGAAGTTTGTGAAAGAATAAGGGAATTATTATCCGGATTTGCTGGTTCAATACCAGCGTAAAAATTACCATCTACATAAATAGGGCTGGTAAAAGGTAAAAAATTCCATGCATTCGGAATTAAATCTTCTACCGTATAGCTCTCGGAATAAATAACCAAACCGGGGAAAGAGGCACCTTCCCAAATGACAAGATTGAAGGTTTCGCCTGAAAAGGAGGGATTAACCATTCCGGGGTGGATATAAATACCATGAACCCAATAATCGTTGGTAGGGAGTCTGAATCGCTCTGCTATCTTTTGTACGTCAAAAGAATTGTTCCCTAAATAATAATCTCCCTCTTGATTGGTAGCCAAGGATAAAGTTTCATCGATGGCAATGTGATGGATATCGATACAGGCATCACGTACCATGATCGGATCAGGCAGCGTGTAAGCATTCGATCCATAATTGTTAGTGACTTCCAGTTGAACAGTGTAATTACCCGGGGAAGAGTATGTTACTGAAGCAGGATTAGGAAGCGATGAGCTTCCAAACTCGGAACCAGCTAAATTCCAGCTCCAAGTGTCAATATTGCCAAGACTGAGGTCGATAAGGTCGATGGGGCGACCTGTAAGTGTCTGTGGATGAATAAGTCCTGCTCTAGCTTCGGGAGCAGATTGAAATGCATAAGGGTCGTAACCTCTAATCGAACTAGGATTTTCTCCCAGCGGGTCCAACCAATACTTCAATTGTTGCGAAGGCATCGGGTAAGCATCCCAGGCAAGGTGAATCATGCTAAAAAAATCGTTGAAGAAATGATTGCAGGTCGCCTCGCCACCAGTCAAAGTCCCGATGATTAAATGATTCTGATTCATGAGGGGTGAACCCGACGAGCCTCCCTCGGTAGTCCCTAAATCCCATTGCAAGACTTTCCAATGCGAGAAATTGTCATAACCTCCACCATAATTCGCAACGACTGGCGTTTCAAAATCTTTCGATATTTTTTTCACATCGCCCATCGGATGATGGATAACGGTGGTATGTTTTGCTGTGTCGGAATTGAGATTAAGCCCCAGATAATAAGGGTTGTAAGATGGGGGAGGAGCAAAGGCTAGTTCAAGTAAGGCGAAGTCTAAATGGTAAGTAGTAGCACGCAATTGACCTCCGCTAATGCTCTGCTCATTGCTTTCGGTAATCCCATAACAATCAGCATGTTCATAATTAAATAAAAAGACACTGTTGTCGGCTTGAACCTGGTTATTGATACAATGATTTGCCGTTAGCAGGAAAGGACGAGCATCTTCTAGCGTGTTATTTACCAAACTTCCGGTGCATAGGGAGCCACCTGAAAGGATCCGACAGACTCCTCTCTTTTCTCGTTGCCATTCTTCGCCTTCGAAACAAGCAATATCTACCTCGCAAGAGCCTGAGCTTTTGAGGGTCGATTGCTCGGATCCGATTATTCCGAAAAAATCGTGATAAAATCGACTGATTGTAAAAGGGGCAGACGGTTCACTGCCGAGAACGTTTACTCGTTCTACTATGAGCGAATCTCCCGGAAGTGGGGAAAAAGCCATTCTTCCATTACTTGGATTAATTCGTGAGGTGTATTTCCCTCGAATCGTTGTATAATCGGGGGTGTAAATGTAAAAGGAAGCTCCGGCAGCAAGGGTAAAATCTTCTACTTCAAAATAAAGACTCTTTGCTTCGGGACTGTAAAAACCCAAGCGTTCAACGACCAAGGAGCCGAAGGTGTCGTGGGTACAATGAAGGTCGAAAACCTGGTTCCAATCGGCAGGATAGGCAAAGACGAGTTTCTTATTGGATTGTTCTTCCAAAGCCTGATAATCAGGGTTTAGCTTAATGAATGGAACCTTCGAAGAAACAGCGCCTGCTATCGAGGCAGGAATCCCATCTTCTTGAATTTGAGCATATAAAGTAGATATTCCGGAAAAGAAAATTGCTCCTAAAAGCATCAATATCTGTCGCATAAAAAAAATTTGCCTAAAGATATCGAATTCACGGAGCAATTTTCCTGGATCGTGATGGAAATCCTTTATTTAACCAAGCTTAGTTTTTTTGAGAAACGTCCTGTTTCATGATAAATGATAACTTGATAAATTCCGGTTGGTAAATCGGACACATTGAGTCGTTGAGTTGTATTAGTACTCGAAACATCCTGACTGAGGATCGTACGACCTGTAAGATCGCTCAGTTCGATGCGACTTGAATTGGCTAAAGCAGCCGAAAGATTAACAAAAACTTCTTCGCGCGCAGGGTTCGGATACACAACAAAACCAGCATCTTGCTCCTGGTCTACACCCAAGTTGCCAACATATAAGTGGATAATTTTTTGAGAACTGATTCCGTTGGAAGTGGCCGTAAGTTTAACAGGATAAACTCCATTATCAATGAAAGTTCGGGTAGGACTATTAATCACCGAGGTAGCCGTTTGAGCAGTGCCTTCGAATTCCCAGAAATAAGAGCAACCTAAATCGGGATGGTATAAACTGGTATTGAAAAATTTAATGGTCGTGTTGAGGGGAATAATAGTATCCTCGATGAAGAAATCGGCAACTACGGGATATAATTCGCAATCGTTATCGCGACCTGCAACACTGGTTGCACCACTATTGCTCGGGTCTAGCCAATCTTTTAATCGAGCTGTCGGGGCTGTTCCATTAGAAGCCCAATGATAGCTGAATTTTCCGTAAATATCTTTTTGATAAGGGCCGGTTCCAGCTCCAGCTCCTCCATTCTCACAAGCCGATAAGCCTCCTGTTAAGGTTCCAATAACTTCTTTTGCCGAGTTGAAAAGTGGTGATCCCGAAGAGCCTCCTTCTGTTACGCCCCAGCCATTTATGGTTGTAGCCCAACCAACATTCCAATGTGTGTTGTAATAATTGGAAATGGTACTCGTGTAAGTTGAAATCTTTTTAATGTCGCCCGAAGGATGATGTATGCATACGCCTGCACTACTCGCTAAATTGGTATTTCTCCATGCATTGAAATAGGCTTCTACATCGCCAGGAAGATAGGTCGACAATTGAACCAAGAGAAAATCCGAGCGGCTTCCTACATTGTTAATTCCGTGTGCCAGTCGCTGTGCACCAACGACACTGGTATATCCTGGTTCCCCTTCGGAGGTATTATTGCACTCACTGCGCTGATAATTGAAAATGAAAACCCAAGCTTGAAAATCTTCAAAACTGGAAGTTTCTCCACAATGATCGGCTGTAAGGAAATAAGGCATGCAGTTTTCTTCGGTGTTATTCACTAACGAACCGGTGCAAAATCCATACATGGTGCCGTCCTTTACAACAATTTTTGCCACCGAACGCTCCTGATCTCTCCATGCATTCGCCTCAGAACAAGCAACATCTACCTGACAAGTGCCCGAAGTGTTGTAATTCTTCAGACTTAAGCCATTTGAGTCGAACCCGCGGTACATGTAGGCAAGATTACCGATTTCAAGTTGGGTTTCGCCTTGCGCATAACTGGGTTCATAATACTCAATGCTAATCAAATCGCCAGGTATCGGTTCAGTGGAGAAAATTCCGGAAGCTGCATTGTTCAAGTAGGTATATGCTCCTAAAATCTTGGTTCTATCCGCATTGTATAAATAAAGTTCTCCTCCTTCCGGAATCCACAAATTGGTGAAATAAACACCCAATGCGACTGCTCCACGACTTCCAAGAGTCAAACGCCATAAGCGATCGCCATTGGGCAACGATTCCCAGGTTCCTTGTATTTGACTGTTGATTTCAACTGGAATAGCAATGCCTGTACGATAAAACTCTCCGCGCCGATCCCGCTCCAAATCTTCGTTAAGGTACTTTTGTGCATCGATGGGGGTTAAGTGAATTTCCTCTGGTGTATTTTCTAAAGTGTGCTCAAAACTGTAAGGTAAACCACCATAACTGATTTGAGCCTGAAGCGAATTTCCAGTAACTAGAAGAAGAACCACTAAGGAAAGTTGTAAAAGAGATTTAAACATATTGGATTGAAATTTTTAATGAAGCGCCAAAACTAAAAGATTTGATTCAACTCCTCTCATTTAGTTGCACCTAATTCGGGGCGAAAAACATTTTTTGCAGCAGGTAAATCAACCATCATGGGCGCTTTTGCAAATTCCATAATGATCTAATGGAATGATGAAAGAAACAACTAATGAAGTGAGCAGCTTTTGCATCCACTCGAACACCCCCCGTGTTTCTTTACAAATCTCGATGGGAGAAACAGTTTTACCGCGTGATATAGGAAATAGGAAAACGAACTTACGACCAAACTGAAGGTCAGAAACTCCTGCCAAAGGATAGACTCTAATACCATGGTGTTGAATTTGTCTCAAAAATACATTCTTTTTCTTAGAAAGAATCAATCTAAATAAGAAAAGTTCATCGGTGAAATAAAAAAATGCTTCATTGCATTCTAAGCTTTTTTATGGCACTTTTGTATAGAACATAGCTAGTACTAGCTCATTAATCGAAATATTCATGATAGTCCATTCTTACTTCTTAAAAAACAAGCTGATAGGTCTTATTCGATCATTCACTTTCCTTCTCATCCTAACCTCTATAAGCTATTCTGAATCAACAGCTCAGCAATGGCTTAGAAACCTTCCCGAAAATAAAACGAAAAGCGAATTAACCTTCTACGACTACAGAGATGCTTTCTATGACTATTGGGAGCCATACGACGTGAAGGACGGTTATTACTACGAAAATGGAACTCGCCGCAAAGCACCAGGATGGCGCCAATTCAAACGTTGGGAGTATTACATGGAAGCAATGGTCGATCCACAAACAGGAGCCTTCCCTGAACAATCGGCCTATGAAATTCATGAGGCTTTTCAACGTACTCAAACTAAAAATGCTATCGGTTACACGGGCGATTGGACTGTTAAAGGTCCCGACAATTCTAGCGGAGGATATGCAGGAATTGGTCGTCTCAATTGTGTCGCCTTTCATCCAAGTAATAACAATATTTATTGGGTTGGTGCTGCTGCCGGTGGCTTGTGGCAAACCACAAACAATGGAGCTACCTGGACCTGTCTGACCGACCAAAATGCTGTTCTGGCAGTAAGCGATATCGTTATTCCATCCAATTTCGCTACTTCTCAAACTATCTACATTGCCACTGGCGATAAAAATGCTTGGGATAATCGAAGTGTAGGGGTATTAAAATCAACCGATGGAGGGCAAACTTGGAATACAACTGGCCTAAGCTATACCCTCGCAAGTTTTAACATGGTTTATCGCTTGCTCATCAATCCGAATAATGTAAACGAATTACTTGCTGCAACGTCCGATGGGGTTTTTAAAACAACCAATGGCGGAACAACCTGGTCAACACTCCTAACTACCACACAATTTGTCGATCTGGAATATCAACCGGGAAACTGGAATGTTCTGCTTGGTTCAAATACCAGCGGGCAAATATATCGTTCCTCAAACGGAGGAGCTTCCTGGTCGCAAGTCCATGGAGCATCCGATGCCTACCGTACTGAACTGGCAGTCTCTCCTGCACAAAATACAGTTGTATATGCCATTTCGGAAAATGGTTCAAGTGGATTGCATGGCATTTATAAATCGACCAATGCGGGCCAATCGTTTACCCTGGTATTCGATGGATCGCAAAGTGGAAACAACCTACTAGGTTGGGATTCCAACGGAGGAGGTAGCTCCGGGCAAGGTTGGTACGACCTGGCAATTGCCGCCTCTCCAACCAACGCAAATACAGTCCTCATTGGTGGAGTAAATACTTGGCGCTCAACTAATGGCGGATCCACCTGGAGCATTGTCAACCATTGGTGGGGCGATGGAGTGCCGGCCGTGCATGCCGATAAACACTTCCTGGCTTATCGTTCCAATGGCGATTTGTTCGAATGTAACGACGGCGGTATCTATTTGAGTACCAATAACGGAACATCCTGGACCGACAAAACTAACGGAATGCAAATTAGCCAAATGTATAAGTTAGGTATAGCGCAGTCGGTAGCAGATGAAACCATTACCGGTTTGCAAGACAATGGAACCAAATTGTGCGAAAGCAACTCTTGGTCCGATGTAAAAGGGGGAGATGGAATGGAATGCATCATCGATTATTCAAATGTTAATATTCAATACGGAACTTACGTTAATGGTCAAATCTCCCGAACAACTAATCACTGGGTTTCAGCTACCGATATCGAACCAAATGGTTATCCGGGTGCTTGGGTAACTCCGTATATCATTCATCCTACCAATCCGCAAATTCTTTATGCTGGCTATGCCGATGTGTGGAAAACGACGAATCGTGGAGATAGCTGGATAAAAATTTCAACCATGAATACCTCCAACAAACTCAGGTCAATGGCTATTGCTCCCTCGAGCCCTACAACTATTTATGTTGCCGACGACACGAATATTTGGAAAACGACCAACGATGGAGGCAGTTGGACCAACATTACCGGAACTTTGCCAGCTTCGAGCGGATATATTCGCTCCATTGCAGTGAAAGCCGACGACCCGAATACACTTTGGGTGGGGCTGTCTGGTTATTCCGTTGCCGGAGTTTATGAATCGGTGAACGGAGGTAGCAGTTGGACGAACATATCGACTGGTTTACCAATGATTCCTGTCTGGTCGGTTATCCAAAATAAACAAGTTACGACCGAAGTTCATTTGTATGCAGGAACCGAAGTAGGCGTTTACTTTAAAAAAGGGGGACAAAATTGGGTGTTCTTCAATACTGGTTTGCCTAATGTAAAAATCGGAGAGCTTGAAATCTATTATGCGGCCGCACCTTCGCTCAGTAAATTAAGAGCGGCCACCTACGGGCGTGGACTCTGGGAAACCAACGTGTATTTTTACGAACAGGATATGGAATTTGCTTCTTTGCAAAACTCGCAAATGCAAGTTGAACCAGTTAATCCAGGTTCGCTGGGTCAGGAAATCCTTCAAATTCAGGTGGATATGCAAGGAAATCTGAACCCATTAACTGCCGGTCTATTTAGTTTTTCAACAAACGGGTCTTCAGCTCCTTCACAAGATATTCAAGCGGCGAAACTTTTATATTCCGGATCAATCAATTCAATGGCTAACGCAGTGCAAGTGGGTACTTCGGTATCGAATCCACAAGGGAGCTTCCAAATTAATGCCTCTCAGGTTTTAAACGACGGACCTAATTTCTTTTGGCTAACCTACGATCTGAATCCTAATGCTACCGTTGGTAACTTCCTCGATGCAGAACTTCTTTCTTTGCTGGTGGATAGTCTATATACCCCCGATTCCATTGCCCCCGCTGGAAATCGCGAAATCCAATGGAACTACTGCGATGCATCGGGTGGTACTTCCGGAAGCTGGGAATACATCAACTTTTTCAGTTTTCATACCATCAATAATGGTCCAACAGGCGAAGAACCGGGATTCTATGCCAATTTCACGGCTAACCACATCGCTGAAGTCTATCCGGGTTCCACTTATAATTTCTCCGTAACAATCGGTAATGCTTATTCTTCCGATAAGGTAAGAATTTGGATCGATTGGTATCGCGATGGCGTTTTCTCGGGCGCGAATGAATTGGCATTTGAATCGGCTCAAGGAGTAGGACCTTTTACGGGAACTATTACCATTCCTGCAGATGCCGACCTCGGAAATACACGCATGAGAGTTAGACTTTGGGACGATGGCAGTAGCTCCATTCAGGGTGCCCCCTGCGGCGCCGAAAATTATGGTGAAGTGGAAGATTATGGCATCACTATTCTACCCACAGTCCAGCAACAGGCGATCAATATTCCTTCCACTTGGTATTATTTTTCAACCTACCTAATCCCTTCCGAACCTTCCATCGCCCTTGCTTGTCAACCCCTGGGAAGCAACCTTGCCTTGATTAAAAATTACTTGGGCGACATGTATTGGCCACAATGGGGAGTCAATACGATTGGCAATTGGGTCGTTGGTCAGGCTTATCAAATTAAACTGAACTCTGCCCAAACTCTTACGATCGATGGGACACCCCTTGTTCCGGAGGAAACCATCCTTACAATTCCTTCTGGTTGGAGCCTGCTGGGTTATTTGCGGCAATCGTCATTCAGTATTCAGCAAGCACTTGACCCGATTGTAAGCCAGATTGCTATTGTTAAAAACTCTGCCGGACAATCCTATTGGCCAACCTTCCAGGTTAATACCATCGGATTAATGAATCCGGGCGAAGGATATCAGATTCTAATGAATTCGAGCCAATCCTTTACCTATCCCGCAAATTAAAAGTGGCACCCTTTCACCAGATTTAGTGGCACGGTATGGCCGGATTATCTACCTAGTCAGTATTTAGCTTTATCTCATATTGATATTTTAAAAAGCCCGTCTACCTTCAGACGGGCTTTTTAAATTAATAGCTTAAACCTTCGATTAATTCCTCAATGGTAGGATTCTTATTGAGGCTGAAGTTAAAAGACTGGGCCTTTGTAAAATCTTCCTAAAAAAAGTTGGAGCCAACCTGATAAATCACCAAGGCAAATAAATAGGCGAGGGCAGTGGTGTAGAAAATGGTGAAGAGCGCCCATTTTGCACTGCCCGACTCTTTGCGAATGGCTGCAATTACGGCAACACAGGGGAAATAGATCAGGATGAAAAAGAGAAATCCAAGGGCCACCACCGGATTATAAACTAATTCCCCGGCATGCTCACCGGATACATAGCGTTCCGAACGAAGTTTTTGCTGCAAAGGTAAGGTGGCTTCGTCTATGTCGAGGTCCTCGTTCAAATACAATACAGCCATGGTGCTGATTACTATTTCTTTAGCGGCGATACCTGCTAATAAGCTAACACTCATCTTCCAATCAAAGCCTAAAGGACGCATTACCGGCTCAATGAAATGCCCGATTTGGCCAATATAGCTTCGCTCCTGATGTTCAGCTTTCTTTAATCCTTCTAGGTGGAAAATTGCCGACGACAAATCTTCCGTGGTTTCTCCTTCTTGCCCCGCCGATACTGCTATGTCGAGTTCTTCTTCCAAGAGGCTAATTTCAATATCGTAATCGCGAGTGTAATCAACTTCTTGGGGGAAATAACCTAGCGCCCAAATAATGATTGAGGCTACCAGGATAATTCCTCCCATCTTTTTTAAATACTGAGCTGTTTTATCCCACATCTGGCGAATGGTGGCTTTGAACGTGGGCATCCGATAGGGTGGGAGCTCCATGACGAAGGGAGCTTCCTCTCGCTTGAAAAACGATTTTTTAAACAATCGGGCAATCCCCATGGCAATCAGTATCCCCGATAAATACATCAGAAAAAGCATACTGCCGGGATTGCTGGGGAAAAAGGCTCCAATAATCAAAATATAAACGGGCAAGCGCGCGCTGCACGACATAAAGGGATTAATGAGCATGGTAAGTAAGCGGTCGTTCCTGTTTTCGATGGTACGGGTAGCCATAATGGCGGGTACATTGCATCCAAATCCCATCACCAAAGGAATAAAGGACTTGCCATGTAGTCCGATTCGATGCATCAACTTATCCATGATAAATGCTGCACGGGCCATGTAACCGGTGCCTTCCATGAACGAAATGAACAGAAAGAGAATGAGAATATTCGGCAGAAAGACAATAACACCTCCCACGCCCGCTATGATGCCGTCGATGAGCAAGTCTTTGAAAATACCCGGAGCAATCCATCGCTCAGCCTGAATACTTATCCACGAAACAGCTTGTTCAATCCATCCAATGGGATAGTCGCCCAAGGTAAAGGTGGAATAAAACATGATAAACATAATGGCCAGAAAAATGGGATAACCCAAGTATTTCTGAGTCACATATTTATCGATGATCTCGGTGGTTTTGCGCCTGCGCTTGATGCCTTTATTAAAGGTCTCACTCAACGCTCCAGCAACAAAGCCATACCTCGCATCGGTGATAATCGTCTCTGGATCATCCTTGTATTCCGATTCGATTTTTTGCTGATAAGTTCGAGCTTTATTTAAAATTGGATCATTGGGTTGGAATAGATCGACTACCTCTAAGTCGTTCTCCAACAATTTTAAACTTAAATAACGAGGACTGTATCGGGTGTATAACTCCGGCTCCTTGCGTATAACTTCTTGTAATTCCTTAATTCCGGATTCAATGGTTTCTCCATAATTAATATGGATATGACGCGTTCTTGGTTCCTGCGATTCATATACCTTGATAATCGCATCGAACAGGTCGTCAATTCCTTTTCCTTTGTTTCCAACAGTGGGTACAAAGGGAATTCCTAACATCCCACCCAAGCCCGCGTAGTCGAGCACTCCTCCTGTAGTCTCAAGCTCATCGTACATATTCAAGGCACAAACCATCTGAATATCCATGTCGATGAGCTGAGAAGTGAGGTATAAATTTCTCTCTAAATTACTGCTGTCAACCACATTGACTACAATGTCGGGTAACTCATTCAATAAGAAATTCCGAACATAGCGCTCCTCAGGGGTGTAGGTGCTCAATGAATAAGTGCCTGGTAAATCGGTAATGTGGAACTGGTAGGATTTATACTTGAAAGTGGAGCGCTTCATGTCAACCGTCACACCACTGTAATTGCCTACGTGCTCATTCCCTCCCGATGCGACGTTGAATAAAGTAGTTTTTCCGCAATTTGGATTCCCAACCAAAGCAATCGAAATGGTCTTTCGCTTCTCGTGTGCCGACAGTTTTAGATAGTGTCCATTAATCGTTCCTTGATAATGACGAGCTAAATTTAACGACTTGGCTTCCTCCAGAGTAACCACCTCTATCATCGAAGCTTCCGCACGACGTAAGGAAACGTGATAGTCCAAAAGCTTGTATTCAACGGGATCCTGTAAAGGTGCTTTCTTGATTACCTCCACCTCTTTCCCCTTTACAAAACCCATCTCGGTAATGCGCTTTCGGAAAGCACCATGTCCCCTTACCTTTACAATAACTGCCTTATCTCCAACCTCCAATCCGCCTAAATTCATGCTAGTACTCCTAAAATATATGCTAAGTTTTGTGCTTTATGTGTTTATTTAGACGTAGTCTAAATTGCTCACAAATCTATACTTTAGGGTTTTTTCCTGCAATACCTAGTTCTGATTATTTCGAGCTTGATTCAACTCGTTCGTAAATCTCAGTAAAGGCCTTTCCATGCTCGTATCGAAAGATTCGCTCGAAAGGATGCTCCTCCTGAATTTGTTGAATGTCAAATTCGCGCTCAAAACTGCTATAAACAATCAAATCAATCGATTCCGATAAATTATTATGAACTTCCGGAAATACTTCATCTTTCTCTAAGTAACGACATCGATAGTTTTTAAGCTGATTGATCATCAAAAAATGAGTGTAAATTTTTCGGTCTTGAAAGTCGTTTTCAACCAAATAATCAATAGCAGCCTGATGAACCTTGATGCCATCCAAATAGCCCATGTTCGTATCGCCTTGGTGCGATTTTGAAGGCAAAAGGCTGAAGCTTAAGGAAATAGCAACTATGATTGCGTACGAGCTATACTGCATCCATCGTTGTGGCTTTATCCCGTGCAAACTAAGGGCAACCATGAGGGTGAAGAATGGAAAAACACTCATCAAATACCTTGACGTAAAGAAATTGATCGCGCTGAAAATGGAAAAGGCCACAATCAAATAGAACAAAAAGAGCAATTCCTTACCATGCTTTTGATAAAAGCTTCTCTTCCTAACAGCTATGTATCCAAGGCTAATAACTAGCAATAGGCTGATGACCAGGTTCCCATTCTTAAAAAAGAGGTATTCGAAATAAATCCCAAGTTTATGTTTAACCTGATAACTCGAAAGATCGATCATTCCCGTATGTTCAGGATAAAAGAACCAGCCTTTCTGGAAATACTGCACCACAAAAAATAAAGCTATCAGCACCAACGGAAGCAGAAGATAAAGTGAACGGCCAATTTCTGAAAAGAAGTTACTTCTTCTAGTGCTAATCATCAGGATTTGCAGAAATTCCCAAAGGATGATTCCGAGAACAAAAACCAAAGCACTCTCCTTGGTGTACAACGCGAACGTAGCGAATACTACATAAGCGCTTTTTTTCTGCGACAGGTATGACGCAACACTAGCAAAAACCCATAAGGCAAGCATAACTTCGGGAAGTACCATGGCCGATTGGGCTAAAAAGGCCGGCTGAATCAGTATGAACAGAAAGGCTGTAAACCCAATACTAGGAGCATATCGATTCCTTCCATACAAGTAAATACCGGTTAAAAAGGCTATGCTAAAAGTTAAGGGAAATAAGTGAATGGAAATAAGCGATTTGCCAAAAATAGTGATCCAGCTTCCGCCTAAAAAATGAAATAATAAAGGATGGCCGCGCGATATCCATTCATGCATTGCCGATGGTAATAAACCCGGTCCATCGTCGGCCATAATCTGAATAGCTGGTCCATATACCCAGGATTCATCCCAGAAAAAAGGAATGTTTAAATGACTCGCTTTAAATAAAATGAATCCCAACATCGATACGAGGAAAGCATAATCGTATGAATTCAGATCTTTCTTCATGTACTTGAATTTGATTCGAATGAAAGAGGAGGCTTAATGAAAGGTATTTTTCGAATAAGCCAATGGAAGAGCAAATAAACCCACGCTCCTGCAATGCCTCCATACATGAAACCACCTAAGACATCGAATGGATAATGAACCCCTAGATAGATTCTAGAATATCCGGTTAAAAAAGCGTAAGTGAATAAGGCAATCCAAATCCAGGTTTTGCGAAGAGCTAGACCGAAAAATAGCGCGATGGCCATCGTATTGGCCGCATGCGATGAGATAAATCCATATTTCCCTCCACAGTGACCACGAACCAAATGAACCATCCCTTCCAAATCGGGCTGATGGCAGGGTCGTAAGCGCTCAAATACGTTTTTAAATAAATGAACGGAACCTGAATCGGCCAGGCTTATTAATAAAACGATGAAGAGCAGCCCAAATCCAAAGCCGCGCCAACCATAGCGCCGCTGAAAAAAATACAGTAGCAACAAATACAGAGGAATCCAACTCGTGGTCTCGGAAACAAAATAAAAGAAGGTATCAAATATGGGGTGATTCCAACCATTTATCGCCAGAAACAGCAAACGGTCGAGATTACTCAGAAAATTCACCATTAACTAAAGAGATTAACTATTCGTTTCACCACCGGGATTTTCTGGCCGTGGACGTTTTTTAGGATATCGTCGTGGATTCTTTCGTGGACTTTTTTCTGCATCGCCCTCCGTTTTTGGATTCGGACTCTTGAGAGTCTCCTCTTTCGTTGGAGAGGGTGGAGTAGTGGAGGTGTTACTTGGGTTAATCTTTTGGTTATCAGGTTTTTCTTGGGTGGGTTTTGGATTGGGCGAATACTCCTTGCGTGGTCTCTCGTTGCGGTTATTCGCACTCCGATTGCTTTGAAAACGGGTGTCGTTGGGTGTTAAACGCGAAGAACTCTCAATTTTGCCTTGTACAGAATATTCATTCCTGGTTCCGGAATTTCGACTAATCAATTCTCCTAAAAATCCAGCCAGGAAAAGTTGTACGCCAAGCACTACAAATAATAAGGCCAAGAAGAACAACGGTTGATCTGTTACCGAACGCAAAGGTAAATCCTGGTATTGCTTGTACAGCTTGTCGGCAATCACATAAACGGTAAGAAATCCTCCCGTTACAAACATCAATGTTCCCAGAGAACCAAAAAGGTGCATCGGACGTTTGCTGAATTTTGTAATAAACTTCAAACTCAATAAATCCAAAAAACCTTTAATCATCCGTTCGATACCAAATTTGGATTCGCCATATTTTCGGGGATGATGCTCCACTACCTTTTCTGCAATTTTTCGAAATCCAGCCGATTGAGCAATGATAGGAATGTAACGATGCATCTCGCCATAAATCTCAATGCTTTTCACAACATCATTCTTGTAAGCTTTAAGTCCACAATTAAAATCGTGAAGCTTTATGCCTGAAACGACGCGTGCGGTATAGTTGAAAAATTTACTGGGAAGTGTTTTCCCTAATGGATCGTAGCGTTTCTTTTTCCAACCGGAGACTAAATCGTAGTTCTCACCAACAATCATTCGATACAAAGCTGGAATTTCATCGGGACTGTCTTGTAGATCAGCATCCATGGTTATTACCACATTGCCTCGTGCTTCTTGGAATCCAACGTGCAACGCAGCGGACTTACCATGATTTCGTCGGAATTTGATTCCTCTTACGAACGGCTCTCGAGCCACGAGGTTTTCAATCACTTTCCACGACTGGTCGCTACTGCCATCGTCGATGAAAAGTAATTCGTAACGAAGTTGGTTCTCTTTTAAAACGCGTTTGAGCCAATCGTATAATTCGGGAAGCGACTCAACCTCATTAAAAAAAGGAATGATAATCGAAATATCGGGATTCTTATGCATAATCGTCTGAAATAGTTTTGGTTTGGGCGTCGAAGCTATCGTCGATCCGCCGGGTAAATATCGATGTAATCAAAGAAAAAATTAAACCGCCAATGGTATAGCCAAAGGCTACCGAAAAACTTATGCCAATCGGGGTATTCATCCTAGCCGAGAGAGCCATCATGGTTTCGACCTCTTCTTCGCTGTAACCTAACTGTAAATAAACTTCTTCGGTGTTTCGAAGTTGTCTTTCAATCAACTCCGGATCAATTAGCCCGGTGAGAATGTATTGATAAAAACCGTAAATAATTCCGGCAAAAAGACTGATTACAATCCCTACTTTAAGGGCTTCACCATATGAAATAAAGCCTCCCAATTGAGCACGCCAATACTTCTGTCCGTATACGATGAAACCAATCGTGATGACATAGGAGAGTAAATGGATAGTGGAGTCGGGACTCGTTTTGAATAAGTAAGTTAGAAAATGAAAAGCAACCATAGCAAAGCCCAGATAGGCTCCCCAGGTCATGGTAGCTTTCAAAAAGAAACCTGATCGTGTGTGCATAGTTATAGGCATAAAGTGCAAATATAGATTTAATGCAGGGAATAAAAATGCCTAATTTTGGCTTCGATTCAATTCTTTTTGTACTTTTGCAGCTGGGTAAGTCTTATACGACCAGCTCCTGCTGAACCCCCCCAGATCCGGAAGGAAGCAAGGGCAAGCGGTTGTAGCGGTGCGATATAAGTAGCTTACCCTTTTTTTATTTCACCCAACCCCGAAATCTCCATTCATCCACGATTATGCCGTACTCTTTCGGATATGTGTTCTACTTTAACTACTTGTTTAAAACCGAATCACGATAAAGAAGCTTCACCGGAACGCCACGGTAAGTGGTCCAACCATTGATGTCGGTTAAGCGGAGGAAAAAATGGTAGTCGCCCGAATCATGTCGCTGAGAACTGTCCGAGCTGAAGAGAATTTGCTCTGAAACTTGAATCTCTGCTGAATCCAAAAGATAATCTTGGATATATACAAATGGATTCGTAGCCTCTTTAGTCGAATCTAATTCACAACTTACCGGTTCAGTGCTATGACTATGATGGTCAAAATTATGATGGACATCGAGGCTGAAACTGGCTAAGCCCTCATTGTCGGAAAAATAAGCCCTTAGTTCAAATCCTTCGTTGAAATAGATTGTATCGCACGCTTGAGGAAAACTTCCCTCAAGCGTGAAATCAATAACCGGTCGCTCCTGATCGATGGAATCGGTATCGCATCCACCGAAAAAGATTCCGGATAACAGTAATAGAGATACTAGTTGCTTTGTTGTCATTAGTTTATCTGAATTAGTCTTGGGGTGCTAGCAGTAAAAGTTCCTCTTCGCTGTGAGCCTGATACCCCTCGGTGTCGGTAACAATCAAATGAAAATGATAAAGACCGGGCACGGCAGTGAAAGGAATATCAAAGTGTTCGTGAAACTCGGTATTCTTTAGCCCCGTGTAATCGGTAAAAACTGTATCCAACTCCCAACCCGAATCGAAGCTATTTTGCAATTGCTTATGGATGGTAAGTCCTTCGGGATGAATGCTTAACTCAATTTGCTCAATCCCATTTTCGGCTAAAATACTAGCTTCAATATGCAACTCGTCGCCGATATAGGCCTGCTTCGAATTCTCCATTCCTAATTCGCTTAGGGTGATAACCGGTTGTCGAGTGGCATCATCTTCATTACATGAAGTGAACAAGCTGATTAAAAGTGCGGCACTCAAGAAAAATCGAATACTTAAATTCATCGTTGTTAAGGTTTTAGATTAATACTGATTTGTTTATAGATGTACTAAAGTTTTATCAATGCGATTCCAAATTAATTCCAAAGGGTACTTTGATGGAAAGACTTACATTTCGTCCCTGATTGAAAAAGTTCAGTGGTTTTAAGGTGGATAAATGATCTATGTACTGAATATCCAAAATATTATTGACAGCAATTCCTACCTGTATTCGTTGCTTGGCAACAACCATTTCGAAATAGCTACTAAGGTTGATGAGGGTATAAGAAGGTGTTGCGGTTTCAAATGGTGAAGGATGGTTTTGAGCAAAGGCAGTTAACACGGAAATTTTAATGTTTGGCTTATCCCAAAATCCAATTCGTTTATGCTCTGCCCGAATCTCGTATCGAAGTTTATTAGCTGGTATAAAGGGTAAAAAATGACCATTCTCTTGTTTCCCGATAACACTCGAAAAAGTGCTTTCAACATGTAACCAGGGAATTTGCTCAGGATGAAAGTGAACACCAGCTTCTCCTCCATAGAGCAGGGCATTGGTTTGTGAAAAATGGAAAATAGGCACTCCGGTCAGGGTTGTGTCGTTGGAAGGAGAAATAAAAATGTACTGGTCGATTCGATTGTGAAAAGCTGCCAAATCGAACGATAAATAGTGACCATGATAATGCACGCTGACATCTGTTTCGAGTGAATTCTGTGGTACAAGTTGGTCATTGCCTATCTCGTAACGATTACCATGTAAGCCATGAGAAGTTAACTCTGATAGGGTTGGGACACGAAAACCTTTCGCCAAGTTGAGCCGAAGCATCCACTCATCTTGAGGCGAATAAGTGGCTCCAATTGATCCACTAAAACTTCCAAACAAACGATTAACGGGTGCCTGATAATTAAAGCTTTCAGGAGCACCTAAGGCATATGTTTCTGTTTGAAAGTAGTCGTAGCGGAATCCTCCCTGAAGTTTGAGTTGATTAAACAGTGAGTACTTGATTAACCCTAGAAACCCTAAATTATTCCTGTTTGCATCGGGTAAAAATTGACTCTCTCTGTCGTTCTTATTGCTATTTGTTTGCAACATCCCCTGTATGCCCAAGATATATTCCTGCCCTTTATCCGATGGGAAATACACTTTCGATTCGTAACTAAAAGTATTCAAGTTCATTTCAACAAAGGGAGCCTTTTCGAGGGTTTGGAGTTTCCTTTGGGCGCTCTGGTAGGAAGCATTCAATTCCCATTTGAATTTACGAATGTAGAGGCTGTTTTGCGACGAAAGCAATTGGTAGGCTAAATCTTGATACCAGATTTGATTCGTTCTGTCCGCCTCTGAAATCAACGAGATAGCCGCTGGTACACTCATCCCTAAATCTTGTTCGAAATAATCGTAGTATAAACGAAAACTTCCGTTACTGGCAGAATAACCGGTATGGGCGTTTAAACTTCGTTCATTAAATCGTGTATTAGGAACAAAGTCTCCATTTCCCTGAATATAATCCGAATGGGTCTTATGTCCTAAGCGGATTCCTCCGTAAAGTTTATCTAGCCTTCCTTTGAGTCCCACCGATTGATTTAGTCCCAGCGTATTCGAATGCAGCTGAATGCCATAATCACCCACTAACTGATGGGTAGGGGCTGGTTTTTCTTTAATGAAATTGATTACCCCACCAATTGCATCGGAACCATATAAAAGCGACGCCGGTCCTTTAATGATCTCAACCCGTTCTACATCATTCCCATCAATCCCAATAGGATGATTTTCACCATATTGGTAGTTCTCGATGCGCACACCATGATTCATTACCAAAATGTCATTCATGGAAAGACCTCTAATAACGGGTTTGGCAACACCTTGCCCCTTGGAAATCATGTCAACTCCTGGAATTTGCGTGAGTGTTTCAGTAAAATTAGGAGTCCCCAACCATGAAAAATCTTTACTTCTTAACACATCAATTTTCACGGCATTCTCATGCTGAGAACTCACGTATCCGCCCGTAACCACCACTTCTTGCGATTGAATTACCGCTTCGCTTAATCGAATGTCTATGCGGGCTAACGTATCTGAGGCCAGTATGGATCTTACTTCCGTGAGATAACCTAAGAAGGAAAACTGAATAGTTATTCTCCCTTTAGGGATATTCTTGAGGGAATATTCGCCTTCACAATCGGTGATAGTCCCTTTATTCAGTTCGGGTAGATAAACGGTTGCACCTACCAAAGGATTATTATGTTGGTCGCTAACTCTCCCAATTATCTTACTTTGACTAAAAGTCATAAGGTCCACTAGGAGAAGCACGAATAGAAAGGTTGAGGTTTTCATCTGATTTGATTTGTATAACTAGCTGTTTGTTCTAGAAAATATAGTGAAGACTAATCTGAATATTTCGTCCCATCTCAGGCAAATTCATGAGTCGATACAGGGAAGTATGATTCCAATAGCGGGTATTGAGCAAATTTTGGATTTGAAAGCTGGATGTAAATTCTTGCCCGAAAAGACTAAAATCAGCCTGTGCTCTAAAGCCAAATAATTGGTAGGAAGGAGTAATGAACTCGGGTGCTACAATGCGAGTTTGTGCTGCTACTAGCTGATAGTCCAATTCAAAACGAATAGCCCTTTCTTGTTGATAATCCATTTCATAACTTAGGCTCCACAAACTGCTAAGCGGCGGAGAAAAGGGAAGGGGATACCCAAGCTTAGTGCCGCTCAATTGTTCCGTGTACAAATACTCAGTGGTGTTTCCAAGCATCCAATTCGAGCTGAACCTGGTCAGGAGCGTTACTTCACCTCCGGTTCGTAAAACAGCAGCTTCTGAATACCTGAATACCTGATTTCCTTGTCCATACAATTGATCATATTCGGAGGTAGGATCCAGAAAAAGGTAATTTTCGAAGTATCCGAGAAATGGATTAATCTGTAGTTCAATGAATGTGTTACTCCATCGAAGATTTACATCACCCTGATAAGCAACCTCCTGATCTAAATCAGGATTGCCAATCTCATAACTAAAATAGTGATAATTGACGCCATTAGCAGCCAATTCTTTGGCAATTGGATTGCGAAAACTTCTTCCTAAATGTATCGCAATGGCTCGATCCACGGTTTCCCATTCATAAGAAATACTCCATGCGTAGTTCATAAAGGTTTTTTCCAATTCACTGGAGCGCATCAGATAAACGGGCTCGGATTCCACATCATGTAGAAGGGGAGTGGCAAACCAATCGGCATGCTGCTCGCTTTTAAGTTGCATTGCATCGATCCGAAACCCACCACTTATGCTATGATAAGAAGACAATTGATACCTAGCAGTCGAAAAAATGCCTCCACCTAGCTGATTGAAATTGGGAAGTAAAAAACTACGACCTCCAATCCGATTCCGTTGTCCTTCAAACGCAAGTCCTTGCTCAAACTGCCAGCGATTTCCTTGCTGATAATGAGTAATGAGCTGATAATGATAGCTGTGCTTTTTAAAGGACCGATCCAGTTCGCTCCAATAGGATAAGGAATCGGGCAGGCTCGCAGGCATGAACCCATGTTGTGTATATTCGCTTAACTCCTCGCGGTGGTTAAACTGATAGGCGAAGGATTGTTTCAGACTCCATGAACCAATTTTTCTGTCGTTCATGTAATGGAATTTATAATGCTTTACCCAAAATTGAGGAAGGAGAATGTCCCAATTGCTGCGGTCGTGGAGGGAATAGTCAACGCTCCTGGGTTCAATCCCATGCGCATTGGCAAAAAATCCAGCTTGTTGAAAATAATAACTCAATTGCAAACGCTGATCGGCTTGCTCTCCCTGACGAAAAAATGCAAAGCTTAGACTATGATCACGCCCTGCGGTATTCCTCAATCGCCCCTCGTCTAGAGGGATACGAAAGGAATAGATATCAACGCTATCGCCCGGTACAGTGTAATCGCCATAACGAGTTCCTCCGGCTTTCATTTCAACATGATAGGTGCTGTCGCTCCAGCTAAGAGTTAAATGAGAACCTAAGCGCCCGGAATTGGAATGGGTGTGTGCATTCAATTTACCTCTAAATCCTTGATTCAAAACAGGCGAAAATGACTGAACTTCAATGATTCCTGCTAGTGCATCTGAACCATATTTCAAGGAAGAAGGTCCTTGTATAACCTTTACTTTATCGGCTGAATATTGATCCATTTCGAGCCCATGATCCATTCCCCACTGCTGACTTTCATGTTTTACTCCATTTTCAGTCACTACCAAGCGATTACTGCCTAATCCACGAATCATTGGCTTGGAGGTACCGGAGCCAATGCTTTGACTTTGAACACCTCCCAGTCGCGAAAGGGATTGCATTAAACTGCCTTGATCGTATCGTTGAAGGAAATTGGCCGATACTTCCACGGATGGGCCAAATGGAGGAGAAGTATTTTCGGAGAGGTTCTTCTCTTGAATGGTAATTTCATTTAGTTGATAAGGAGACGGTTGAAGATGTACCTCGAGATATTCGCTGTTTTCTTGCAAGGACACACGAAGGCTTTGATTTGTGCATCCCATAAAGCTTACCTGAAGGGTGTAGAATCCTGGAGGAAGTCCCGAAGTTGAAAACCGTCCCAAGGAATCAGTCATCACGACCTCTGGTTTTTCTTTCACCTGTACGATAGCTCCTGTCAGGGCCTTACCTTCCTGATCATAAACCCGCCCGTGAATCCGGCTTTGCGCCACTAGATAATTCGAAATAATCAGCAGGTTGAAGAAAAGATAGCTTCGAACTACGATCGACATCTTAATTCAAATTGCATAGTTGGCACGTTCCCTTTACGATTAATTCAAAATGATCGATGAGGTAGCCTTCTGGCAGCACAGGGGTAGGACAGTCTTTTAATGGAATGCATTTTACCGTATTGCATTGCTGACAATGAAAATGAGCATGCATCGATGTTGTTTCTTTCTCTGAATGTAACGGACCTATTTCCAGATACTGTTCTTCAAGAGCATACTTGGTAAGACTGGCATCGATTATAATTTTGTGCACGATGTGGTTCTCTTCCAAGGTTTTGAATGATCGATAGAAGGTCGTTCGATCGTAGTTACCTTCCAAGCGCTCCCGTATCTCGTTCTCGGAAAGTGCCTCATTCGATTCAAGCATTACTTTTAAAATTCCCTCTCTACAGCTGGTTCGTTTGAGATGGGTTTCGTTTAAGATGTCAATAGGTTTCATTTGCAATGCGTTTTTAAATGCAACAACGATGCAAATGTAGGATAGGAATTATAACTTGAAAGGTTGTTTAATTTTTTTTTGAAAAAAAAAATCCCGAATGCGAAGGCATTCGGGATTGAATCGTTTAGAGATTTTCGATTAGAAATCTTGAGCAGCTTCTAAGGTATTGTTTAGGATAGCTTTAATGTAACCTGGGTTGTGAAGACCAAAACTATGGTCGCCATAAATGGTACGATAGTTAGCGATAGCAGCAGCTTCGCTACCCGATACTGTTCCAGTAACAACTAAACCAGTTGTTTCATTCATTAAGCCTTTAGCAACTAGGGTGTTGAATAATGAATCATATAAAACATGAATTTCAGCTTGGAAAGCATCTACATCTTCAGAAGTAAGGCTACCGTGGCAATCGGTACAGCTGGTCATATTCAACGCTTCTGATTCATTTCTCATTGTGAAGGTGTGTCCGCCTGATTGGTCAACATATCCGGGAGCCATATGACAACTAACACAACCGTTAGCAAGGTTTCCGTGAGGATTGTTACTCGGATAGCTTAAACTGCCAGGGAATTCATATAAGCCATGGCTAGCCATCATATCGGTTTGAACACCATAGTGTGGGCCATAACGGCTGCTGGTAATCTCAACATCGGGTCCGCCAATTTCAGGAACGTCGTAAGCACGAGATTTGTGGCAAGAAGCACACTGATTACCGGTTCCCATGTCGGGAGCTGCAACACCTGTAAAGAAGGTGGTTGCTTCAGTTTCGCGTAAATCCCAGTCGGTTGCATCGTAGTTCTCATGGATCATGTGGCAAGTGCGGCAGTTAATGTGAGTAGTATTAACTAAAGCAGCATCGGAAGTACCAGCACCGGTTTCTAAGTTATCAATATAACCTTCGTGTGTATGGCAAATTGCACATTCGCCGTAGTTACGATTGTAGTTTCCACCGGTTACGTGGGTGGAATTTTCGTACTGTAAAACTTTTGCAAATAAATCGGTGCTGAAGTCGTGGCATTCCACACAAGTTAAAGCTCCAATTTCACCTGCTGGTCCTTGCGGTCCTTCGGGCCCCTGAGGTCCTTCGCAACTGGTAAAAACCATGCCTGCTAAAAACAAGCTGCTGGTCAATAAAGTCAGAATTTTTTTCATCTCAATAAAATTAAGTTAATGATTATAATGTCCGGTTCAAAAATAGAGGAATGCTTGCTGTTTCTGAGTTCCCGGAAGGTGAGATGCATGCTGTTTTAAATGATATTTATCAATGAGGATAGCGAATTCAATCAGCTAGTTAATTTAGTCTTTCTCAAGGCTTAGCAAATATCATCATGGATTGAAAAAAAAAAGAGGATGTCATTCGACATCCTCTTTATCTAACAGCTAGTTAGTTATGAAAACACTATAAAGTTTCCATGTAATTAATAATAGCCCAACGATCTTCTTCCTCGGTGATTTTCTTTTCGAAGTTGGGCATTTCATCTTTCCCAACAAACGATTTGTAATACTTCACGCCATCCGACTGAGCTTTGTATTCGGCACCAGCAAGGCTTCTCATAGGAGTTCTCATGTTGGCAGCTTTCGGTCCATCGGCTAAGCCTTTGGTTCCATGGCAAGAACGACAATGCTTGTTATACAGTTTCTTACCAATTGCGATGTTCTCATCGTTTGGTTCTAGGGTGTTTTTCATTTTCTGATACTTTTCCGGAATGTCCCATCCGTCTTGGGCGCTGGGCATAAAGCCTACAACGAGCATGCTAACCATTACTAGCGCAAAAATGCTAAGAATTCTAGTTTTCATAGTTTTTCGTTTTAAGTGTTAATAATTAATAGTCGGTTTTAAACCTGTTGTTCTCTTTCAAATCTTGTGCCTGCTTTCCGAATCAGAACCAGTTGCACAATTGCGTAAATATAATGTCCCCAAACTCCAACCAAAAGCACAATCAGGGTGATAATCATCCATAATGGTGCAACGGGTGTCCAAAGCTCCCGGGAAGGATGTTCAATTAAGTGAGGACTACCGAGTTTTCCCCAAGTGGAAACCTTACTCGCTTGAACGGTTCCAAATTCATAATGCTCAAAAATCTCCGCTAATATAGTTACTTCTCGTTCAGCATTCCCAACGATATTCGCTGGAAATGTTATGGAACAGAAGCCATCTTCTAGCGTTTCTTCTCCAAGTGGAAGTTTACTAAACATCCGTGGGACTGAAAAATAGATATCCTCGTCGGATAAGGGGACAAGCTCTCCGTTTTCATCTAAAACTTCTGCATGTAATTCAATGGTTCGTTCGTCGCCATCTTCAATTAGCTTCATTTCTAGATATATATCTCGAATAGAGAGCCATTCCTCCGCAAGCTCATATTTTTCGGTTTCTTCGGTTCTTGCAACAAATTCGATTAACCCTTCCTCATTTCGATATAAAGGATATTCAGGATCAATAAGGATGCTGGCTGTTCCTTTTTCGTCGGTTATACCATCGGCCAAAAGGACTTCATCTCCTTCTTCGTTTAAGTAATAGAACTCTACCTTCATCCCTTGTATTACCTCCCAGAATCGGTCGGGTTTATACTTAGCCGTTGCCGATATTTTTCGCTCACCTTCGGCTAACTTCCGATATTCAAGGTAAAAGCTTAACGAGTAGGGTTCGCTTGCAGCCAGCTTCATTCCAAATGGAAGGAGTAAACTGGCGATGATAAAAAATATTTTCGTTTTCATAGTTCCTGGGCTTAAGTTGATTAAAAAACTAATTACTCCGATTTTCGATTCTCTTCCGACTTATCTTTTTTGACCAAAGCCGAAAGCTGCACAATCGGAACTAGCTTGGACGCTAAAGTAAATAAGAGCAAAAAACCGGCTATCCCGCCCAGGGTAAGCGACCATTCGACCCATGTCCCGCCATAATCAACCCATGCACTGCGACTGTCTTGAATAGGTAAATAAGGGGATTCAAGCGTAGGAACCACAATAAGATAACGATTTAGCCACAAGGCTAATATCACTACCAACGAGGTAAATGTAATAGACTTAATGGTCCTAAACTTTGGTATTCCTATAATGATTAGAGGTAAAAGAACACCAATATAATTTGAGATCACAAATTCCCAATAATATTTGTCGAATAAGATACTGATTAGTAATTCATCGTTCTTTTGCGATCCATACCATTTCGTGAGATACTCAGAGAAGGTGAAGTAACCAAAAAATGCTCCTAACACCAGGAGAATGATTCCCATGTTCTTGAAATGAAGCTCGGTTATGACATGTTCTAACTTGTATACCTTGCGGAATAAATACATGCTCACAATGAGTACAGCTGTGCCAGAATAGACAGCAGCAATTACGAAATAGGGCCCAAAAATAGTGCTGTGCCAACCTGGTTGGAGGGTAACACTGAAAATCCATGCAAGTACCGAGTACACAATAATGGCAATCGCAATGACCATCGCAGCCATGATATCGACCGTCCGGTTTAATTTTTTCCGTTGTTCCGGGGTATCATGGTACTTGAGAGCGAAATAATAATAGAGTTTCTTTTTCCATTTGGGAACTTTCAATTCCGGATAATCTCTTAAGTGAGCAAAATCGCGTAAAAGAGCCATGTAGAGGAAGATGATACATCCTACAATATCCGTCGAGATTGCAATAACGTCCCATGTAATGGGCGATTGAATCCTACCAAACAAGGCTATATTATGCAATTTGTCGAGTCGTCCGATACACAAAAGAATATACAATGGGCCTATTAAAAGAGAAATAATCGTAATCCACTCAGCCATCCGGATAACGGGCTTTCTCCATTCGGATCGAAAGAGATGCAAGGTTCCGGAAATGAGTGCTCCAGCGTAGCTAACTCCCATGAAGAAGATGAAGTTAACAATATAGATTCCCCATACAACATTGTCGCGCATACCGGTAACGATGTGCCCTTCGGCTATTTGAGTGTATAATCCATAGAACCCGAATAAGACCAGAACCGACAGGAAAGTAATCCACGACCAACCTAGTGGGGAGGTTTTCTCTATTTGAGGAGCGAATTCCTTGATTGCTCCATCAATGGTAAGGGTGTTATTAATGTCCATCGCCAAAGTATTTTTTGTAGGTTTCAGTGTTCTTGTATCGCTCTAGGATCTCAGGATTCTCAGCATGAAGGGAGAAACCTTCCTCTACCTCGTAGAGTCTGTCTACCGGAGGTAGATAATAAACACTTGGGCGTGTTCCTAAATCTTCATGGTATCGATAACCGGATCGGTTTTTTATCAATTCGCTAAAAACCATGGTTTCCACACCATTAGTCACTGTGTCTTCATTCAAATCGCCAAAATAGATGACCCCTTCCGGACAAGCTACAACGCAGCGAGGTAGTTCGTTCTTACGCAGTAAATCGGCACAAAAAACACATTTCCCAACTGTTCCTTCTTCAGCAGGATAGGCCGTTTCAGGACTGTAAACGGTACCCTCGGGAACCTCCACTTCAGGTTCATGCCAATGGAAAACACGCGCTGAATATGGACATCCTGTCATACAAAACTTGCATCCAATGCATCGGTCGGTATCGACTAAAACGATGCCATCGGTTCGTTTAAAGGTTGCACCTACCGGGCAAACACTAACGCACAATGGATTATCGCACTGAAAGCAGGGCCGCGGAAACCAGTAGGGTGCACTTTCAGGACTATCTTTCAGCAAATAAATATTCAACCACTCATGGTCCTCTGGTAAGTAATGTCCCTCTTGACATTTTTCGACACACTTCCTGGCATTTTTGCATTTTGCTAAGTCAATGACCATCACAAACTTCCTTCCGGGTAGTCCGTAATGAGACTTTTCAATGCTCGCCGGGTTACGGTCGTCGATCGATAAATCGTACTTCTCCACCTCAATCACTCTTCCATCGGCCGTTACCAACTTAATTTTTTCAGACGGAGCATCCATGCTATCGGCTCTTCCACTGAGGGCAGCTGCGCCTAAAGCAGCGCCAGCACTCAGCGAAAGTCCGGCTTTCAGGAAGCTCCGGCGGCTTTCATTTTTCGCTGTCATAGTTTGTTTGTTTGTTTGAGTGAGTAATGGAAAAAAGTCAAAAGGGACGCATCGGCACTTACTCGTGCCAACCGGTAACCATGCTCTTGAAATTTTTCATCTTAGTATTTCCAATCGTAATGAAGTAAATATGAATGATCAGAAAGATCGAAATGAAATACCCCATCGAGATATGAATTAGGTCGTTTATTAAAAGCCCACTAACATTCCCAATAGTATTTGGAACGATTTCAGGAAATAGATAAGCCCATCCGGTAACGATAACAATGATGGTAGCAACATATCCAACCAACACGTAGGCTGTACGTTGAATAGGATTGAACTTATTTTCCGTTGTGATAGGGAAGGGTGTAGCTTCTTTTCTGAAGATTCCCAAGGTATAATAGTGTAGCTGTGTAAACAGGTTTTTCAGAACACCGCGACGAAATAAAAAGTATTGGCGACCATTGGGTGTAAACAAGTTCCCGAAGAGGAAAATGAAGTAATTAAAGGATAGAATTACACCAGCAATATTGTGTAGCTGAACAGCTAACTGGAAATCCAAAATGTAGCGTTCAAAATCGGTGTACTGCATGCTAAGTCCGGATACTATCAGCACCAAACACATCAGGGCATTAATTGCATGCCAAAATCTTAACCAACCCGGATATAAATAAATTCTTGTTCCCATCTTATTTCTTAATATAAATTGCACGTAAAATTGAATGAATGAGGATAATGGCTAAGGTACCCAGAAAGATATACAAGCTGCCCTGGTTCAGGTATTTGTTTCGGTTAGCTCCAATAACAAAACCTTGCGTAACCATTTCTCCATTGACAAATCCGCCCGACCAACGTTCTGTTTTAACCGTGTGGCTGTATAAAGAAGCCATTAATCGACTATCGCTCGAATGACATTCTACACATTTTTTTACGGCTTCTTCTTTCGGTCTAATATTATGAGCTACTAGAACATTGTCGTTAAGCTCTGCATGGCATTCGATGCAACGAACCTTAGTAAAATGCAATTGTTGGTTGGGCAACCAGCTGTGTTGTTGATCTACGTTAGGTTTTTCTTTATCGGTTAAAAGTTGGTAACGATTCACATCGGCATGGCAGGTGAGGCAAATACCATTGTCGTAGGCAATCGTGTTCAACAGATTCTCTTCGTTACGATAGGTGATATGATATTCGTGTGGGTCGTGACACATCCAGCAAGTAAATGCTTCGTCGTGATTGGTGGAATGAACGGATTTCATGAACTCTTCTTCAATTTCATCGAATTTGAAATGAGCCCAATCATCGTCGTAACCGTGACAGTCGTTGCAGGCATATTGTTGTTCAAACCGCAATTCGCCAGGGTGGGGGAAGCTTTCATAATCGGCCGAATGGCAACCAATACACTGGAAGGTTCGGTGATTACTCAGGTAGAATTTTTCTTCGTTGACAATTTTTTCGTCACACATATTATCCTTTATCTCTCGGTCGAGTTCAGGATTATAGTATGTAAAGAGTTTTTGTCCGTGGCAAGAGAAGCACAAATTGTTGGCTTCAATTACCTCTTCGCTTGGTTGGCCTACTGCCATTTCATCGTTAGTCGGGATATTGGCTGAACATAAAAGGGCAACGACCAAACTTAATAAGCTTAAATTAATTAGTGTTTTCATTCGCTTTTGGTTCGTTAATTAGTTTCTGAATTCTTGTCCGGGAATTCAGTTCGGTATGATAAATAGTTGTTGAGCTTAGTTTAAAAACCAATGGCAGCTTTGAGAAACTGCCATTGGTGAAATGAACACCCCTTCGGGTGGTTTAGAATCTTACAGTGATATTGAATCCTAGTAAGAAGTCGCCTATTTCATTTTTATTGAAGGCAATATTTTTTTGTGCAACAATGTGCTCATAGGTTGAGGCAAAGAACTGGAAGGCGTGAGTACTTGTTCCCCATTCCCATCCGAAAGATAATCCTGGTTCAGCAAGAGGATTGAACTCATCAATGTTTGAATAACCGTTTAGGTTTACGTCCATCGGGCTTGTGTACTCAAATACAATTGAATTCTCTCCAATGAAACGATACCTACCACCTAAGTGCCATGCAATAACATCGTGACGAGTGAGTTCTTCCACACTATTAAAGTGGGTGTAATCCACAGCGGCTTGTAAACTTAAACGATCATTGAATTTTCTGGCTACGATAAGCGAGTGGTTGTAGGAAAATCGGTTGGTTAGTTCATAATTTTGACCGAAAACTTCATCAGGACGTGTATCGACGCTCATATTACCGACGTAGGCAACACTCACGGGAATGGTTCCACCCCTTGTTTGGTTAATGATATTGTATTTCCAGTTAAGGCTTTGAAGTTTGTTGTTCTTCTCGGAACTAATTCCTACCGATAACTTATTGGTAATACCATAGTGGATTCCCATTGAAATGTTGGAGGGAGCATAAATTCCCCAAAAATCGGAAATTCCTTTGTCCATTTTACCAAATCGGTGGTAAATCATGTATTGCCAAGTTCCTTGCGGAAGATTCTTCACGGTTTGGTGATCGATAAGGATGGTTGTTGCCCAATCGAAACGAACCGGACGCATATCTTTTTCTTCATTTTCCTCTTGTGCAAAGGTGAGCATACTGCTTCCGAGCAATATCCCCATAACTAGTAAGGTTAATAGTTTCTTCATTGTACCCATTGTTTGTTACTTAAATGTGTTTACCAATTTTGATTAGTTGTTTTCAGCACCTTCTTCAATCCACTTAAGAATGATAGCTTGTTCTGTAGCTGTTAAACCGCTACCTGCCGGATGACCTCCAGAGGTTTTCGTGTAAAGAATACTTTCAGCGGGTGCATCAAGGTTAATGTATCCACCATTGATTAGATTGTTGTATTCGTTACCGGCACTTAAAATAGGAGCAACCGATTGGTGGCAGGAGGCACATTTGGATGCTAAAACGGGAGCAATTTCCTCGCTGAAGGAGACTTTTTCATCGGGTAAAACTACTTCGATGGGCTCAATGTTGGTGTACTCGCAAGAGCTGATTGCGAACAAGAGCAAGGCCAAAGTCCAAAGTAAAGTTGATTTTCTTCTTGTCATAAGCGTAAAGTTTAATATTGATTAAAGTTGCGACTCAAAAATACCAAATAGCCTAAGAATAGGGGGTTTGACCTTAATGAGATAACTCACGCGGCGTATGAGAAATGTCAGCTTAGGATTGACCTAAGTCAATCGAACGAATGTCAGAGAACAAACTCCTTAATTATTTTTATCAATAAATTATTGTATTTTGTCATCGTCTTGGAGGGTAAAGAGCTCGATATGGAAATGTCCATAGATATAGATATTTAGGGGAGTTTCGATGCTTTTTAGATATACAAGATTCATGTAATCTTGCACATTAAATAATTGTTTATGGTAAATACTACATGTAACTGCCTAGATTGTATTAAGAAATCGACCGTTTTTACAAATCTTTCAAAAGAAGAGTTAAAGCTGTTCAATGAGCATCGCTACGATGCTCGATACTATGCCGGTGAAATCATTTTTAAACAGGGCACAGCCATGACGCACCTCATGTCGTTTACCTCCGGCCTTGCAAAGGTTTATATCGAAGGGTTTAATAATCGTAACATCATTTTAAAACTCATAAAACCGGGTGAGTTTGTGGGAGGGCCAGGATTATACACCGACTTCAAACATCATTTTACAGTGAGAGCAGTCGAAGATTCTAAAGCATGCTTTATTGAAATGGGGGTGTTTAAAAAGGTCATGAATGAAAATCCTGATTTCGCAGTAGATGCACATAAAAATTCTAACCTCGATACACTGAATAACTTCCAAAAGTTTATCAGCCTCACTCAAAAGCAAATGCCAGGAAGGGTGGCCGATGCTCTACTGTATCTTTTGAACGATATCTATCAGGAGAACCCATTTAAAATGACCCTTACTCGCCAAGAGCTCGCCGATATGACTGCTCTATCAAAGGAAAGTGCCATTCGAATCTTAAAACAGTTCAAGGACGATAAAATTATTCGTGTAAACGGCGATTCAATTGATGTCCTCAATGTTGCAGCTCTCAATGAAATAAGCCGAATTGGTTAATGATAAATTAGGAATGGAATTTTAGAATTGAAAAGCAACTTGTCGCTTAGGGTGGTTCGGAAAAGTCGGCTAAAAAAGCTTCTTTTCTGCGCCTGTATACTCAATAAGTCAACGCCATGCTCATAAATAAATTCTTGTAGCTGCAGTAATGTGTCCCTTCCTGAAATAATGGTAAGGTGGAAGTTCGCTCCTTTAAACTCCTGTTCTATTACTTTTATTAAGCGATTGTATTCCTCTTCTGTGCTTAACCCACTGCCTCGTTCACTCAGATGGATCAACTCTAGGTGAACTTTAAAAGGACTTAAGAGGTATAACAGTTTATGAACCGGTCGAATATCACTTTTGTCGAAATTACTCACATAGGCAACACGATGAATTTTCTCAGGACTGGTTCCTTCGTGCCCATCCGGAATGACTATAACTGGAATCTTTACATTTTCAGTTACTTCCGAAGTGATGCTGCCATATAACTTTTTGCTTTTGCCTAGTCGGGCTGAATTACCCATGATGATCAAATCAGGTCGGTTTTTATCTACAAAGGATAAAATCTCATCGTCGGGAAAGCCTTTGGCAAACTGAAAGTTTACCTTCACACCTTTATCTCCTTGAAGATTAATGGCCTCGATGAGATCGTTCATCTTTCTTTCGGCATTCTTCTGAATATTATTCATTTGCTCGGAAATGGATAAATTATAGAGTGCCGATTCATTTACCAGAACGGCATCGATCGATGGGAGGTAGTAAACATGGAACATGGTAATGGAGGCATTGAATCGTTTTGCCAAGTCGATAGCAAATAAGCACGATTTAAAACTAACTGGCGAAAAATCTACCGGCACCAGGATTTTCTCTACTTTCGGCCTGCGTTCTTCCTTGCCCTGTAGGAAATTCGGACTAATCTCTTGTAGGATTTTGAAGGCACGAGGATAATCGGATTCTTTAACTTTGAGTTGAATTCCCTCTTCGATGTTAACATGAGCACCATACCGGAAATTTTCATTCATAAGGAATACTTCAATTCCTTCAGACTCGAGTCTGGCTTTGGTCATATAAGCGCGTAGGGAAAAAATAAATGTTGCTAAGGTTTTCAGTGGCTCGTTCATGATTGTCAAATTTTAGGTCAAACACCTAAATTTACCACTTAAATCGACTCAAGTCAAAGAAATCACGAACATTTCCGAGTTAGCTATGTTACTTGCCTTTAAATAAAATATTATGGAAAATTTCTACGCTACCATCTTGGTACCTGCTCATGGGATTCTAGCTCTCATGCTTCTTCTTGCAATGTTAACCGCCGTAATCCTGGCTATTCCACAATGGAAAAAATCTGAGTCATCAATGGTAAGTCTTAAGTTTTATAAATGGACATTCATTTTATCACATGTTCAGTTGCTAATTGGGTTAACTAGTTATTTCCTGAGTCCTAAAGTAAACTATAGCGAAGGGTTTATGAAGAATGAGGTGCTCAGGCTTTATGCCGTTGAGCATCCTTTTGTAATGATTTTGAGTATCGTCCTGGTAAGTATAGCCTACTTCAAATTGCGTTCGTCGAATTATCCGAATCGAAAGATTTTCTGGTTCTATATCAGTGCCTTCATTCTCATCGCTAGTCGTCTCCCATACGGGTACTTCACTTTCATGCACTAGGACTTCATTATTAAGTTTTTACGCTATTTTATCAAAAAAGTTGGAGAGCTAATAAATTCGTTTACCTTTGTCCAATTAATTTTAACGATTTGAAATATTAACCCATACTATACATCAGTTACCGGGGAGTTCTCCCCAAATTATATTACCCATTAATTTAATTACAATGAAAAAAGGAAAAGTGAAATTCTTTAACAAAACCAAAGGATATGGTTTTATTAGAGAGGATGAGACCGGAAATGAGTATTTTACTCACATTAGCGGCTTAATTGATCAGATTGATCAAGACGACGAGGTCACATTTGATTTAAAAGAAGGAAAAAAAGGATTAAATGCTGTTGAAGTAAAACTAGCATAAACGTCTTCCTATATTTTTAGGTCCTAAAGCTATCAAAGAAATTTGATAGCTTTTTTTTTGCCCAAATTCCGACTTTCTTTCTTCAGGCTTCTGTCAATAAATTCTAAATTCGCCCACCAGCTTTTTACATTAACCTAATTTCTACTTGGCAATGAGATTGAATATTCGCACTTTATTACCACACCTGTTGGCCATTCTACTCTTCATGTTGCTTTCGGCAATCTATTATGCGCCTCAACTTCAGTCTTATCGGGTGAAACAATCTGATTTTGAAACCTATTTAGGAATGCAAAAAGAATTAGCCGATTACGAAGAAAAGTACGACGAAGAGAGCTATTGGACAAATGCCATGTTTTCGGGTATGCCGGGCTATCAAATACGTATGAAGACCCCCGCTCATGTAAATCCAATTAATTGGCTTAAAACAACCTTTCTAGAGATCTTCCCACGGCCCTGGGGGTACATGATAATTGGAATGACCGGTTTTTATTTACTCTTGGTCTGGATGGGTGTAAATGCGTGGTTAGCAATTGTTGGTGCCATTGCATTCGGGTTCTCCAGTATTAATGTGCTCTATTTTGTGGCGGGACACAATTCCAAAATTATTGCCATCGCTCTCATTCCACCGCTTTTGGGCTCGGTCATTTACGCATTTCGAAAAAACCTACTCGTAGGAGCCTTCTTTGTTGCGTTCTTTACTGCCTTGCATTTGTCGGCTAATCACCTGCAAATGACCTATTATGCCTTGTACTTGCTCCTCGGTGTTTTTTTATACGAAGTATTTCAATTTCAAAAAAATAACGGGTGGGGAGCTGGTTTAAAACGATCGCTCATCATCGTAGTTGCAGGCTTATTGGGTTTGTCTCCATCTCTCTCGCAGGTTTATGCTACCTATGAGTATGGAAAATTTACTACGCGTGGTGCTTCTGAACTAACCATCAACGCGGATTTAAGTCCGAAAGAAAGTAGCCATAAAACGGCACTCGATCGGGATTATATCAAAGAATATAGCCTAGGTGCAGGTGAATCCTGGTCGATTGTGATCCCCAATATCAAAGGAGGAACAGCAAATTATATTCAATCTCGTCCCGATTTATTGTCGCAGGTAAACCCGAATTATCGCGAAATGGTCGCTCAGCGGAATACTTATTGGGGCGAGCAACGATTCTCTGGCGGTGCCATGTACTTCGGTGCAAGTGTCTTTTTACTTTTTGTACTAGGCTTGGTTTTTTTGAAAGACCGTATTAAGTGGGTTCTGTTCGGAGTGAGTGCATTGGCAGTACTCCTCTCCTGGAAATATAGTGCCCTAGTTGATTTCTTTATCGACTATGTGCCTCTATATAATAAATTTCGAGATACTAAGATGATGCTTATTCTAGCTCAGATTAGTTTCCCCCTGCTAGGCATCTTGGTGGTACAATCGTTTGTAAAGGAACGACCTCCCCTTAAAAAATTTCTGATAGTGAGTGGTTCTGTTTTACTCTTATTTGCTTCTTTCTATGTTATCCCCGAAACTTTTTTCAGCTTTTCCAATCGGATGGAGCAGGATTTTATGCGGGAGCAATACAGCAGCTATGCCGGAAATAGTGGAGCCTTGAATCAGTTAGCTCAATTTGAAGAAGAAGTAACCAAGGTCAGAGTGGCCATTATGAAGGAAGATGTGGCACGTTCCTTTTTATTTGCTTTAGCGGTGGCCGGAATTCTCCTTCTTTTCGTGATGAATAAAATTAAAGCCTCGGTTCTGTACGTTTTACTTGGAGTTGTTTTGCTGAGCGATTTATGGATGGTCGATAAACGCTATATGAATAACGAAAAGCAAGGGAAAGATTACCTGTATTGGACAACAAAATACGACTATCACAACCCTTTCCGAGCCTCTCGAGCAGATGCATCGATTCTAAATGCTGAGATGGAAGAAAATGCCAGCCTTCGGAGCTTGATTCGAGAAGAAACATCGAAACTACCGAAAGTCGGAAATTTGAAATCAGCTGAATACAACAATGAACAAGAAAAACTAGCATTTTCTTTATTGAATTTTGAAACTAATTATCGGGTATTCAGTTTACAGAATCCGTTTAATAACAGTCAAACTTCCTATTATCACAAATTTATTGGCGGGTATCATGGTGCTAAATTGAAAAAGTATCAGGAGCTAATCGATTTTTATATTGGCCGTGAATATCAGTATTTATCGACCGTTTACTCTGAAAATCCGGGCAATGGACAAATAAGCAGAGAAATAAGCAGTCGGATTCCAGTTTTGAATATGTTGAATATGAAGTATCTCATTTTGAACCCGAATCAACCTGCCTTACAAAACCCCGGAGCATGGGGTAATGCTTGGTTTCCATCGGATGTAAAGTGGGTGGCTACTGCCGATGAAGAATTGCTTGCCCTTCAGGATGTTAATCGTTCAATAGCTATTGTTCGAGAGGAATATCGTGATCAACTGCAGGGTACTTACACGGGGGCATCGAAGGCGTCTTACGAATTGACCGATTATTTGCCAAATCGTTTAGAGTATGCTATACAGGTTCCTCAAAAGCAATTGGTTGTCTTTTCCGAAGTCTACTTCCCAAGTGGCTGGAAGGCTCGTATTGGCGACGAAGAATTAGCGATCATTCCGGTTAATTATCTGCTTAGGGCCGTTGAGCTGCCTGCTGGCAACCATCAGTTAGTTTTTGAATTTGATTCTCAGGAAGTAAAACAAGGGCAATTATTTGGAATGATTGGTAGTTTACTCATCTTATTACTAGGAGTTTGGGTTTTGTACCGAAGATACGCTCACAAGCAATAGTTTGACTAGTTTCGTTTAATTCCTTCGCGTAATAATTGGATAAATCGCATCACAACCTGTTCTATTTCATCGTCCGAAATGTCAAAAATGGGTGAGTTTTCTTTTATTTTCTCACGAAAATTAAAGGAATATTTAAGTTCCAAATAATCGTAGAACCCCCATTGCATTTGAACAATGTAATAGGAGATCATTTCCTCATCAGCATCTTTTCGGATGCGTGCAGAGGATTTGAAACGCTCCATGAGTTGACGGACAAACTCCATGGTTTGCATCTTCGTTTTTAGCTGAATATTTCCGAGTTCGTCGCTGTTTTTTTCTTGCATTACATTGAATAGGAACCCTGAAATACTGGGATGTTCCAAATCGAAATGTATTTTTTTAATGAAGTTTTCAGCTAAAAACTGAAAAAAATCATTAGGGGTTTGATTTCCATTTGCTTCTCCAGCTTTTGCCCTCATGCGGCCGGCTACTTCGAGTAGGTAAAAATATAAGTCGCGTTTATTTTCGAAATATTGATAAATCGAGCCCTTTGCAATGCCGAGCTTATTGACTATTCTCGTTATAGATGCTTGATGGTATTCGTGTAAAGCAAATTCTTCAAAAGCGACTTTCAAAAATTGTTGCTGTTTAGGCTTCGGTAAGTTCAGAAAGGTCTTTTTTGGCATAATTAAAAATTTGGTTGACGAAAATAAGATTGTTTGGTGACTACGTAGTCATTCCCTTGGGCCACTTATCAAAAAAATATTAACAGGTGTGTCGTCTAAAATCTATCTTTGAAGCGTTAAGAATAAGCTCGTAATAATGCATTGGCGAAACTTCTTGTTGCTTAGTTTACTTTTATTCCCCTCAGCCTTGAAGGCTCAAGACGATTTCTCATGGAACAATTTGGTCGATTGGGACGGAACGACTCACTGGTATCGGTATATGATTTTATCGCCTGGTTTTCAGGGGCCGAATGCACTTCCTG
The DNA here is from genome assembly GCA_937954085.1 of uncultured Bacteroidota bacterium. GTDB lineage: Bacteria > Bacteroidota > Bacteroidia > Bacteroidales > M50B96 > M50B96. The sequence goes on along the minus strand of CALGAK010000025.1, from coordinate 35,891 downwards.
TTCCTGAGAGCAATCAAGCGATCGTGCTTAGTTCTTCCAGCTTCACTTTGGAGACCTATCAACACGCAGCTCCAGGTGATTTCACGACCAATTTGTTTTTGAGGTATTATGCCAGTTATTGGGACTCACGGATTGCAGTCGAAGTGAATATGGTTCCTTTGGAATATTATCGATTATCAACTGCTATTCGCGATGAGAGGAAGCTTCGATCGGCTTCTCCACGAGGTGTGGTTCCGGGCGATTTAAGCTTTGGAACGCATATTCAGCTCTTTCGAGACCATTCGGTGTTGCCTGATGCAAGCTTGTCTGTTTTCTTTCGAACTGCATCGGGTCGTGGTAGTGAGGATGGACGCTATATCGATGCTCCGGGCTATTATTTTACGCTGAATGCGGGCAAAAGTTGGAAAGAATTGATTCCTCAAGGGAATCTTCGTTGGTTTTTTCAAGGTGGGTTTTATGCCTGGCAAACAAATTTGGATAATTACTATCAGAACGATGCCGTGGTCTTTGGAGCAGGACTTTCAGGAGAATACAACAATTGGAATGCTACCGTTTCGATAGACAGTTATTGGGGTTACCTGGGGAGAAAGAATAGGGTAATAGTTGAAACCAGTTCGAAGCCCTATTCCTATTCAGGAGATGAACCCGTAGTTTTCCGATTTCGAATAGGGTATAAACTAAAAACGATTGATTATTCCATTAAATATCAATATGGTATTCAGGATTTTCCCTACCAATCAATCGGTTTGGGAATTAATTTTAAGTTGTCCTAATAAACGATAGGATGGTTAGATTCCTAAATGTCGCGAAATGACGAGTCTTTGTATTTCGGAGGTTCCTTCGCCGATTTGCAATAATCGTTGATCCCGATAAAACCGCTCGATGGGGTAGTCTTTCATCAGTCCATAACCGCCATGAATTTGCACTGCTTCGTCGGCTACTTCTTTGGCAATTTCGGAGCAATAGAGCTTCGACATGGCAGCTTCTTTAGCAAAAGGTTGGTTGTTATCCTTCAGCCAACAAGCTTTATACAGCAGATTGCGAGCAAGTTCTATTTTTAGGGCCATATCGGCCAATTTAAAGGATATTACCTGAAACTTAGAGATGCTTTGTCCGAACTGCTTCCGTTCCTGAGCATATTCCAAAGCCATTTCATAAGCGCCTTGTGCCAGACCTAAGCCCATAGCTGCAATGGATAATCTACCACTATCGAGCGTACTAAGCATAATTTTAGAGCCTTCACCCTTCTTTCCTAGTAAGTTTTCTTCTGGCACTCGGCAGTCGTCGAAAAAGAGTTCACCGGTATTGGAGGCTCTCCACATCATTTTTCGGTGCATTTCGCGTGCAGAAAACCCAGGTGTATTTTGTTCCACAATAATGGCAGAGAATTCTTTTTTCCCATCCTTCTCATCACTAACTACTTGTACGGTAGATCCCACTGTAATGGGAGAAGCGGCATTGGTAATGAATATTTTGGAACCATTAATGATCCATTGCCGACTGCTTTCATCGAGGCTGGCTCTGGTTTGGCTTCCGCGGGAATCGGAACCGGCATTAGGTTCAGTTAAACCGAACCCCCATAATTTCTCGCCGGTACAAAGCATTGGCAAATATTTTTCTTTTTGTTGCTGATTGCCATATTTTTCAAGAGGGCCTATTCCGAGGGAATTATGAGCTGCAATGGTAGCAGCGTGCGATCCATCGATGCGTGCAATTTCTTCTACGGCAATGATGTAGGAAAGGGTGTCGAAGCCTTGTCCGCCAAATTCGGGCTCAACCACCATCCCAAACAAACCAATTTCGCCCATTTGTCGGGTAATTTCAACCGAAAATTCCTCTTTTTCGTCGAGTTCTTGGGCTACCGGTTTAATCACTTTCTCAGCAAAATCTCTAACCGTTTTGCGGATTAATTCATGTTCCTGGTTACAATAAATATCCATTTATCTTATTCCTTATAAAGTTTTATATAATTCTTCTGGAATACATACTTCCTGATTGAGTAATGCTTGAGCAAAGGTTTTTCCTTGTGCATCAATCATTAAGGATTTTGTACCACCCCCATCTAACGAAGCTTCCAGTAAAAAGTTCAAGCCACCGATGTTGTCGAGAGCGTATCGTTCAACTTTCCCATCGCATACATCTTTAAATAAGTACTTTACTTCAGAAGCTGTCAGATTTTCTTTTAAAAACTGATAGATTTTTTCCGAACGTGCAATGACACCAATGTTTGCCGTATCACCTTTGTCGCCCGAACGTGCAAGACAAATATCGGCATATTTAACACGGTAATTCCCGGTGTGAAGCGTTTCATTTTTAGATGGTTCAATGGCCGTTTGAGCTTTTTCACCTAAATCGATTGCGTCCGATTCGTATCCTGTTAGCGATTTCACATAATGTTTTGCTGTTACTTCACTTTGTTCGTCGTAAGAGGTAACCAGGCTAACCACTTCTTCTTTTGGAATGAGGGTTGGCCAATACGACATAACAGCAATAACTCTTGGGCGACCGCCGGTTACAGCTACTCCCGGAGGTCCACTCAGGATTAGGGGAGCAATATTTTTCGAAAAATGAATGAGTTTCTCACGGTCTTTATCGTATACATTTAAGCGAAGGAGCACTTCGTTGGGTTCTTGAGCTGGGGCAAGGTTAAGATGACAGGCATTGTACCCGACATACTCGGTGTTTGTTTTTTCAAAGGCAGTATCCAATCGTTCCCATAGGATTTCTCCAAACTTTTTAGCCTTGCTCAAAGCATTTCCGCCGCTAACGATTAAGGAACCAAAGGCACTAAAACCATCCTTGTAAGCCATGGAAACCTTGAGGAATCGGGTAGACGGCATTCCTTTTACACCAAAAACTTTTACTTTGTCTTTTCCAACTTCCTCGAGCTGAATACTTCTGAAATCAGCTACCACATCGGGACTGATATAGGCGGCTGGGTTCCCCATTTCATAAACTAATTGCTCCTTCACCGAATTTAAACTAATCAGTCCTCCGGTTCCCGCTGCCTTTTCTACAATGAAACTTCCATCGGGATAGACTTCCACGATGGGATAGCCGAAATTATCCCACTTCTCAATCAGGTGCCAATCGGTAAAATTTCCGCCGGTCGATTGGGCACCGCATTCAATAATGTGTCCAGCAACCAAACCTGCCGCGAGTTTATCCCAATCGTCTAATTTCCATCCAAATTCATGAACCATTGGAGCCATTGTAATGGAGGTGTCGGTTACACGACCAGCAATAATAATGTCTGCTCCTTCCTGAAGTGCCTTTAGAATAGGAGGGATGCCTAAATACGCATTAGCTGCCTGAACATCACCTTTAATCGTTTCGAACGATTCGCCTGTTTCCATGTTTGTAAGGCTGATGCCTTTGGATTGGAAATCGTCCAATAAGTGAAATACACTGTCCATTTCGATAATGGAAATTTTTAAGGAAATCCCTTGCTCCTCGAGTCCTTTTTGAATCTTCCGGGCACAACCTTCCGGATTCATCCCTCCAGCATTCGAAAGGATTCTAACTTTCTTCTCCTTAATGAGGGTAGCATTCTCCAAAACTTGATCGACAAAATCGGTTACGTAACCAAGCTCGGGGTTTCGGATTTGTTGCTTCTTCAAAATGCTCATGGTTATCTCGGCTAAAAAATCCATAGTCAGATAATCCAGGTTGCCGGTTTCCAGCTGACGTCGGAAGGCAGATAAATCATCTCCCCAAAATCCACTGGAATTTCCAATTCGAATGTGTGTTTTCATAGCTTATGTTTGTTTTGTTAAGTCAGTGTGGTTTAGGTCTTGATTTGCAGTGTTTTATTCTATGCGAATAAGCGTCTTGGAGCTGTCGATTAGGTCGCCTTCGCTACAATAAACCCCGGTAATGGTCCCATCGCCCGGAGCAAGAATGTTGTTCTCCATTTTCATCGATTCGACGATCAATAAAATATCTCCTTGACTAATAGAATCGTTTTCGGATACCTTAATTTTGACGATTTTCCCGGGCATCGGGGATTTCACTTCAGCAAAACCCTGATTTTGATTTCCTTTTGAAACGTATTTTTTGTCCACAGCTAAGTAATCAGATCGTTGCGCTAGAAAATTATGACCTTTAAGCATCACATCGAAAGTGGCATTTTCTAGTTCGGTTATACTCGCTTTGATAGCTATATTGTTGATTAGTAGTTGGATAAAATGAGGTTGAATTTGTAATACCTCAATATGAATGGGTTGATCGTTGATGGTAAGATGAATGTGCTGATGCTTTATCTGGTTTATTTTTACCTGAAACCAATCGCTATCAATGGCAATTTCCAGGTTCATTGATTCACGCCAGTAGCCAATCTTTTGCCAAATTGAATCCTTCTTTGCCAGTTGATTGGACAAAAGAGTGTAAGCACTAAACGCTAATACGACATGCTCTTTGGGTATTGTATTTCGATCGGTTTCTATTTGCTCCAGGTTCTTTGCCAAATTCGTTTCGCAGAATTTAGTCCAAATAGCGTTCGATCGATAAGCTGGATCGGATAAAATACTCAACAAATAGGGGATGTTGTGTTTGATTCCTTGAATAATGTATTCCTGCAAGTATTGGATGCTCTTTTCGATTGCTTCTTCCCGATTTTCTTTATGAACGATAAACTTGCTAATCATCGGGTCGTAAAAACTTTCTATAGTCGCCGGGCCAAAGAGACTGGTGTCTATTCTGAGCTTATTTCCGTCGGGTTCAGAATAATAGGCAATGTTTCCCGGTGCAGGCATGAATTGATTGGATGCATCTTCGGCATAAATCCGGCATTCAATAGCATGACCATTTGCCTGAATGTCGCTTTGCTGAAATCGTAATGGGTAGCCGGCAGCTATACGAATTTGTTCCTCAACGATGTCGATTCCTGTTATTAATTCGCTTACAGGATGCTCTACTTGTATGCGGGTGTTCATTTCAAGGAAATAAAAATTCGTTTCATTTTCCACCAGGAACTCAATTGTTCCAGCGCTCTGATAATTGGTTGCTTGAGCAATTTTTACCGCTGCTTGAGCAATTTCCTGTCGCAAATTATCCGGCAAATGTGATGCGGGAGCTTCTTCGATGATTTTTTGATACCTACGCTGAATGGAGCATTCTCGCTCAAAGAGATGAATAACATTTCCGTGCTGATCACCAATAAGCTGAATCTCAATGTGACGAGGTTTTTCGATGTATTTTTCGGCGAATACACTGCCATCGCCAAAATAACTAAGGGCTTCGCGTGAAGCAGTCTCTAAAGAATCCAATAAATCGGATGCTTTTTCAACAATCTTCATCCCTTTTCCTCCTCCTCCTGCTGCCGCTTTAATAAGTAATGGGAAACTGGCATCTTTTGCTTGCTGAAAAATCTCTTCCGGCATACCGGTCATTCCTTTGGTCATTGGAATTCCCAATTTCTCAACAAATTCTCGAGAAGCAATTTTATTCCCCATCAACTCCATCGAGGCAGCTCGAGGTCCAATAAAAACCAAGTTATTATCGGCACATGCTTGAGCAAAGCGAGGGTTTTCGGAGAGGAAGCCATAACCAGGATGGATGGCTTGAGAACCACTCAAGAGGGCAATTTGAATAATTTTGTCGATGTTAAGGTAGGATTCGCTTAGGGTATTCGAGCCTAATGGCCAGGCTTCGTCGGCAAGCTTTACAGCTAGGCTATTCCGGTCGGCCGGAGAGAAAATGGCAGCGGTTGCTATTCCTAATTTTTGTGCAGTTTTAATTACTCTTACAGCTATTTCGCCGCGGTTTGCTATCAGAATCTTATCGAATAAGTGCATGTGTTATGGTTGAAAAGTTTACAGTTGTTTGACCCAAGATGGTTTTCTTTTTTCGAGGAAGGCTGCCATTCCCTCCTGACCTTCGTCGCTCGATCGGATATCGGCAATGATTTTAGCGGTTTGATCGAGTGCTGTTTCCAAACTCCAATCGTTGCAAAGGTGGAATAGCAAATTTTTACAATGCGAAATAGCTTTTGGCCCACTTGTAAGAAGCTGATCAATAACCGGTTGAACGCATTCTGCTTCAGGATCGGATTCGAAAAACCGATTAATAAGTTTTACCTCTTGAGCTTCTTGTCCATTGAAACGTTTGCCTGTAAGCATGAGTTCTTTAGCGGAATATTCCCCAACTCGCTTAGTAACATAAGGTGAAATGCAGGCGGGAATAATACCGATTTTTACCTCACTCAGCGAAAAGGTGGTATCTACCTGGGCATAGGCAAAATCACAGGCAGCCAACAAGCCATTAGCGCCACCAATGGCAGCTCCATGAACAATAGCTATCGTAGGTTTTTTGCAAGTATATATGGAGTAAAAACACTTCGAGAGGTTCAGGCTCTCTGCATAATTTTGTTCATAACTATAATTGGCAACATCGCGCATCCAATTCAAATCTGCTCCGGCGCAGAAGGATTTTCCTTTACCTCGTAAAATGACAATCTTAGTGTCATCGTCCTCCGATAAATAATTGAATGCATCCATAATCTCTTGAATCATAACCTCGTTGAAGGCATTATGGATGGTAGGCCGATTAAGCCAAATCGTACTGATGGACTGTTTTTTTTCAATAAAAATGGTCTGAAATGATTGCATAAGTTCTTGATTTACATTCGGAATACTCCAAATCCTGGTTCGCTAAAAGGTTTATTCAGACTTGCAGCTATACTGAGCGCAAGAATTTTACGGGTATCGGCCGGATCAATGATTCCATCGTCCCAAATCCGCGAGGTGCTATAATAGGCTGAGCCTTCGGTTTCGTATTTTTCTAGGATGGTGTCCATCATTTTTGTTCGTTCCTCTTCCGGCAATGATTGCCCTTTAGCCCGCAACTGATCTTCCTTGACTTGTATGAGGACATTGGCTGCTTGTTCGCCACCCATCACCGAAATTTTTGCATTAGGCCACATAAACAGGAAGTTTGGCTCAAAGGCTCGCCCAGCCATAGCATAGTTACCGGCTCCAAATGAACCTCCAATAACTACAGTGATTTTTGGGACATTGGCATTAGCAACAGCATGCACCAATTTCGCCCCATCGCGCGCTATTCCTCCATGCTCGTATTCTTTGCCCACAATGAATCCCGTAATGTTTTGTAAGAATAAAATCGGAATTTTCCGAAATGAACATAACTCGATGAAGTGAGCACCTTTTAATGAAGTTTCTGAGAAGAGGACTCCATTATTGCCAATAATGCCAATTGGAAAACCCATGATGTGAGCAAAACCGGTAACGAGGGTAGGGCCATAATTGGCTTTAAACTCGTGAAATTTACTTCCATCGACGATTCGAGCAATTATTTCACGAACATCGACGGGTTTTTTAAGATCAATGGGAGCCAAACCATACAATTCGGTTGGATCGTAGATTGGATCTTCTATGGGTTTGACATCAAGTAGCTGTTTTTGATTCTTTTCGAAACTTTGGAAAATATTGCGGCAAATCTGAATCGCGTGCTCGTCCGATTCGGCCAAATGATCGGCAACCCCGCTAATGGAAGTGTGGACCATAGCTCCTCCCAATTCTTCAGCACTAACCTCAACGCCGGTAGCCGCTTTCACGAGGGGTGGCCCTCCTATGAAAATAGTTCCTTGATTTCGTACGATGATGGTTTCGTCGCTCATCGCAGGAACATAAGCTCCTCCAGCAGTGCATGAACCCATAACGACCGCAATTTGAGGAATTCCGGCAGCACTTAAACGAGCCTGATTGTAAAAGAAGCGTCCGAAGTCGAAGCGGTCGGGGAAAACATTCGCTTGTTCGGGCAAAAAGACTCCTCCGGAATCCACCATATAGACGCAGGGCAAATGATTTTGCAGGGCAATTTCCTGCGCTCTTACGTGCTTTTTAATGGTTTCTTTGACGTAGGTGCCACCTTTCACGGTTGCATCGTTGGCAATGATAATCGTTTCGCGACCCTCAACAATCCCAATACCGGTTATGATACCAGACGATGGAAACTCATCGCGATAGGAACCATTGGCAGCCATGGCGGAAAACTCCAAGAAAGGTGTATCTCGGTCGAGGAGCAAATTGATTCGCTCCCGTGCTAATAATTTGCCACGTTCCCGGTGTTTTTCAATGGAACCAGGAGAGCGTTCGTGCTTAACCTTTTCTAAACGTGATTTAAATTCCGAAAGGATGGATTGATAAGCTTGCCATTGTTGCTGAAAATGGTCCGATTGGGGGTTGATTTTTGATTCGATTTTAAACAAGGTAAGATAGGCTTAGCGGTTTATAAAAATAAACCTGGTTTAACATATCGATATTTATTTATGGCTTAAGAACGTCAATTTTTTTAGGGATAAGACCTAGGTAAAAATAGAAAAAGAATCCTACCGTATTGCTTAAAAACACTAAAAACAGCACATTGTTCCTGGTGGAAATTTTTACCTACTCATATTTTAGAGCTGCTTATGGGGAGAGTGTCGCCACGAGGTTGCCGATGCCTTCACCATTTTCAAGACCTGAAGAAACAGAAATGTAAATATTGCCTTACTTTTGTATCCGTTTTCCCATCCTATTCGTTAAAGATGGGGTCAATTAAAGATTCATTATAGCTAATAAATTAATAATCAAAACATCACATCATGAAACATCTCATTATTCCTCTAATTCTTGTGCTCTTTATTTCATGTAATCAGAAGCCTATGCAGCAATTTACCTATCCGGAAACGCGAAAAGCGGATCAAATTGATGACTATTTTGGAACTCCCGTAGCCGACCCTTATCATTGGTTGGAAGACGACAATTCAGAAGAGACCAAAGCCTGGGTTAAAAACCAAAATCAAGTTACGAATGCCTACCTATCCGGAATCTCATTCAGAGATGCCATTAAACAGCGATTTACCGAATTATGGGATTACCCAAAATATTCTGCACCTTTTAAAAGAGGTGGATTATGGTTTATGTCAAAGAATGATGGATTGCAAAATCAATCCGTCATTTATCGCCTTGCTAACCATAACGACCTAGAAGGAACCATCTTTCTGGACCCGAATACCCTTTCGGAAGATGGTACTGTTTCACTGACCAATTTTACAGTATCCGACAACGGCAAGTATGTAGCCTATGGCATTAGTCGCGGAGGATCCGATTGGAGAGAGATTTACGTGATGGAAGTTGAATCCGGAAAACTGTTGGAGGATCATATTGAATGGGCCAAATTCACCGGAATTAGTTGGTACGGAGATGGTTTCTTTTATACACGCTACCCTAAACCAGAAGCAGGGGATGAGCTAAAAGGGGTAAATACCCATTCGAAAATCTACTATCATCGTGTTGGCACCAGTCAGGCCGATGATGAATTGATATATGAAGATACTAGTCATCCTGAATGGGGATTTTCGGCTGGGGTGACCGACGACGATCAAATTTTAATTATTTCAGTTACTGAGTCAACTTCCGGAAATGCACTCTATTTTAAAGATTTAACCAAAAAAAATGGTCCGGTTCATAAGGTAGTGGAATCCTTCGATTACGATTACAGCGTGGTGGAGCATTTCGATGGACATTTGCTGGTTTTAACCAATCAGAATGCTCCTATGTATCGACTGATCAAAATAAATACGCAGGCTTACCAGGAAGAAAATTGGATGAATGTAATTCCCGAGGAAACGAATGTTTTGAAATCGGTGGGCGTTCTAAACAATAAGCTCATTGCTTATTACATGATCGACGCACACGATGTTGTGAAGATGCACGATATGCAGGGTAAGTTTCTGCAAGATATCGACCTTCCCTTAATCGGAAGTGTTGGAGGATTAAGCGGAAAGTTGGGAGATACTTTTACATACTACACCATTACGTCGTTCACAACACCTTCTTCTATCTATTATTATGATGCTGAAACGAATCAATCGAGCTTATTCCGCGAATCTGCCATTCAGTTTGATACCGAAGCTTACGAAACTAAACAGGTTTTCTACACGAGTAAAGATGGAACAAAGGTTCCGATGTTTATCGTTCACAAGAAGGGAATCGAATTAAATGGTCAAAATCCGACCTTACTCTATGGTTATGGCGGGTTTAATATTTCGCTTACTCCTAATTTCAGTATGCGACCTTTAGTTTGGTTAGAGCAAGGGGGAGTGTATGCCGTAGCGAACTTGCGTGGCGGCGGCGAATATGGAGAGGAATGGCACAAAGCCGGAACCAAGCTTCAAAAGCAAAATGTTTTCGACGATTTTATTGCCGCTGCTGAATACCTCATCGAAAATCAATACACCAACTCAAGTTTACTCGCAATCAACGGTGGCTCTAATGGAGGTCTACTTGTTGGTGCAGTTACGAACCAGCGTCCCGACTTATTCCGCGTTGCTATACCGGCTGTAGGTGTTATGGATATGCTTAAATATCATAAGTTTACAATCGGTCGTTATTGGGCAACCGACTATGGAACCTCCGAAGAAAGTGAAGAAATGTTTCATTATTTACTAGGCTATTCTCCGGTCCATAATGTAAAACCGGAGGTGGATTATCCTGCCATTCTGGTTATGACTGCCGATCACGACGATCGGGTAGTACCTGCTCATTCGTTTAAATACATTGCCGAGCTTCAATCGAAGTATACAGGAGAAAACCCCGTAATGATTCGAATTGAAACAGAAGCAGGGCACGGAGCAGGTACTCCAACCAGTAAATCGATTGAAGAATATTCGGACATTTTTGCCTTTATTTTCCATAATATGGGCATCGAACCACAGTTTTAATACCGAATCCCAATCCGATTTATGATTAACCGAAGATTTATTGTCATTGAGGGAAATATCGGAGTGGGGAAGACCAGCCTTGTCAATATGTTGTGCGCAGAGTTTAATGCGCGCAGCATATTGGAAAGGTTCGAGGACAATGATTTTCTTCCTAAGTTCTATCTCGATAAAGATCGTTATGCTTTCCCCTTGGAACTTAGTTTTCTTGCCGATCGATATCATCAGCTCAAACAGGAATTAAGTAACCCCGATCTATTCCAACAATTGATGATTGCCGACTACTACTTCATGAAGTCGTACATCTTTGCCTCCACTACTTTACCACCCGATGAACTAAAGCTCTATGCGCAGCTATTTCATATCATTAGTCAGCAGGTTCCCCGGCCGGATTTATATGTTTACCTTCATGTTCCAGTAGACCGATTACAGCTCAATATCCAGAAACGTGGTCGAGCATACGAGCAACAAATCCCATCGGCTTATCTTCAAAGTATTCAACAAGCCTATTTCGACTTTTTTAAACAACAAACTCATCTTAAGATCCTGATCATTGATTTAGGAGAGCTTGATTATGTTAAAAACTCTGCCGATTACGAATTACTTAAGGAAAAAATAATGCTCCAGGATTACCCCGAAGGAATTTCACGCCTGTTTCTCTAGCCGGCTTTGTTTACTGCTAATAAACATAAGAAAAGCCCTATTAGTCAGTCAGTCCATGGCTTCTTTCACCTTTTATTTCTTGAAAACATTCTTTACATTTGCGACCTGTTCAATGAACGGGAGTAAACTGCTTTTCAAACATCGTTTTTGAGTGATTTTAATGAAAAGTTTTTGACTCTAAATGCTTGAATTTTAATAGTTTATTCATAAAAGATAAAACAAGTATGAAAATGAAAATTTTTCCGGTACTGTTCGCTGCTATCTTGCTAGCAGGTTGTAGTGGTATCAATAAGATGGTCAAAAATGCCGAACTGGTAAAGTATTCGGTTCAACCAGAAATCCTTGAACTCCATGGTGGAGAAGTTGAGGTGAAAATCAATGGCGAATTCCCGCCAAAGTTTTTCGTTAAGTCAGCTGAACTGACTCTTACTCCCGTGATCGTTGATGGTGAAAAGGTTATCAAAGAATTGAAGCCAATTAAACTGCAAGGAGAAAAAGTTCAAGCCAACAATAAGGTTATCAGTTACGATAATGGGGGCGACTTTGCTTACACAGAAAAATTTGCGTTCGAAGAATCGATGCGTAAATCAGAACTGAAACTTAAAATTACTGCTGCTAAAGGCTCCAAATCGGTTTCTCTTCCCGAAGTAAAATTAGCCGATGGTGTAATTGCTACCCCAAACCTGGTTCAGTTTACTCCTCAAGTTCTAAAAGGAACCACCCTTAAAATCAATCAAAATCCCTCCGTTTACGATCCTAATGCAAGCGTTTTTCAACGTGAAGTTCCAGAAACGGTAAATGCCGATATCCTCTATTTAATTCAACAAGCTCAGCTCCGGAACTCTGAATTGAAGAAAGAAGACTTGGTTAAAATGAGAGAATTCCTCGATGAAATTAAATCCGATGAACGTTTGAAATTAGAAAACGTTGCTATCTCTTCTTATGCCTCTCCCGATGGTGCTTTAGACCTGAATACAAAACTTTCTGATCGTCGTGGTTCCACTGCCGAAAATTACATTAAGCGAGAACTTAAAAGAAAGAAACTTGCTGACGCCGATGTAAAAGCCAGTACCACTGCGGAAGACTGGGAAGGTTTTGAACAATTAGTAAGAGCTTCGAATATCCAAGATAAAGAAGTAATCCTTCGAGTGTTGAGTATGTACAAAGATGTCGAAGTACGCGAGAAAGAAATTAAAAACATCTCTGCTGCTTATGTCGAATTAGCCGAAAATGTATTGCCTCAACTCCGTCGTTCCAAGTATTTTGTAAATGCAACTCGCATTGGAAAATCCGACGAAGAAATTGCTGCCATCGCTGCCAACAGCCCCGATTCTTTAAATCCTGCTGAATTACTTCATGCAGCTGAATTGGTCGAAAACCAAGACGAAAAGCTTAAGCTTTATCAGGCATTCTCTTCTACTTATCCTTCCGATTGGAGAGGACCTAACAACGAAGGTTATATTTACTTCATGAAAAATGACCTCTCGGCTGCTAAGGCTGCATTTGAAAAAGCCAAATCGCTTGAAAATAATAGCTATGTCATGAACAACCTAGGTGCATGTGAATTGCTTAGTGGCAATGTGGAAGCAGCTCGTAACTATTTCATGGGTGCCTTAGGCGCCGATTCCAAAGTTGCCTACAACTTAGGTATGATTCAAATTAAAGAAGGAGCCTATGCCGATGCGGTTAAAAATATTGGTAATGTAAAAGATTTTAATGCTGCTCTGGCTGCCTTAATGAATGGTTCTACCAACGACGCGTTAGCTATCATCGATGCCATTCCAAGCAAATCAGCTATGGATTACTACCTAAAAGCAGTTATTGGTGCTCGTACTTCGAACAACGAGCTATTAATTTCGAATTTGAAAACGGCTATTAGTAAGGAGTCGAGCCTAGCTGGTAAAGCTAAGACCGATTTGGAATTCTATAAGTTTTTCGAAACCCCCGAATTTGCGGGATTGGTTAAATAAGGTTTCGGAATCTTCAATACATAAAAAAAGCTGTCTCATCGAGGCAGCTTTTTTTTATAAACGTATTTTGGAAAAGAAATCCCATAACACAATCCCAACACTTACGCTGATGTTAAAACTATGCTTGGTTCCGTATTGGGGTATTTCGATAGCATGATGGCAGGCGTCGACTATTTCTTGCTGAACGCCCCTTACCTCATTTCCAAAAAAGAGGGCATACTTTTCATTTGCTTTCGGCAAAAAGCGGTTCAAAGGAATGCTCCCTTCTACCTGTTCAATTGCGATAAGCGTATAGGATTCTTTTTTCAATGCTTCAAGTGCAGCTAATCCTGAATCAAAATATTCCCACTGAACCGATTCGGTGGCTCCGAGCGCAGTTTTGTGAATCTCAGGATGAGGCGGTTGAGCAGTAAAACCACACAAATAGATCGATTCAATTAGTAAGGCATCGGATGTTCGAAAAACCGAACCTACATTATGCAAACTTCGAATGTTATCTAATACAACGATAACGGGTATTTTGGGAGTCTCTTTAAACGCCTCGATGCTTAATCGGCCTAATTCACTGTTTTTCCTTTTGCGCATAGGTTTCCTCCTGTTTACAGGCCGACAAAAGTAGGAAAATTGCTTTGCTCAAACCATGGAAAAATTTATCTTCGTCACGCTTAAGGACGAAGCTCCCGTGCTCACTCCCAAGCCTTTTACTTAGTCGATTAAACAAGCCAATTATCCATAAACAAACACCATTATGAATCTACACGAATATCAGGGTAAGTACATTTTGCGCCAGTTCGGCGTAGCCGTTCCCGAAGGAGTTGTAATCGATCACCCATCCAAAGCTTACGAAGCTGCAAAACAGGTTAAATCAGTTGCAGGTTGCGATAGTTTTGCCGTAAAAGCTCAAATCCATGCTGGCGGTCGCGGTAAAGGAGGAGGAGTGAAAATTGCCAAATCCATTGAAGAAGTAACTCCTTATGCTGAACAAATTTTAGGCATGAACCTCGTTACGCATCAAACTGGGCCGGAAGGTAAAACGGTTCACAAGGTACTTGTTGAACAAAGCATTTATTATCCGGGCGAAAGTGAGATTCAAGAATTTTATATGAGCGTACTGCTCAACCGTGCAACCGGAAGAAATATCATTATGTATTCGACCGAAGGGGGAATGGATATCGAAACGGTCGCTGCCGAAACTCCTCACTTGATTTTTAAAGAAGAAGTAGATCCGAAAGTTGGGCTCATGCCTTTTCAAGCTCGCCGAGTAGCTTTCAACTTAGGTTTGAGTGGCAAAGCTTTCAAACAAATGACAAAATTTGTTGCTTCGCTCTACAAAGCATACGTAGAAACGGATGCTAGTATGTTTGAAATCAATCCAGTTTTTAAAACATCCGACGATCTCATTCTGGCCGCCGATTGTAAAGTCAACCTGGACGATAACGCGCTTTATCGCCATCCGGAATATGCTGAAATGCGCGATATCACCGAAGAAGATCCAACCGAAGTAGAAGCTGGAAAATATAACCTCAATTTCGTCAAACTAGATGGAAATGTTGGTTGTATGGTAAACGGTGCCGGTCTCGCAATGGCCACCATGGATATTATCAAGCTGAGTGGTGGCGACCCTGCTAACTTCCTCGATGTGGGAGGTACAGCCAATGCTGAAACCGTTGAAGCAGGATTCCGTATTATTCTCAAAGATCCAGCCGTTAAAGCTATTCTGATTAACATCTTTGGCGGAATTGTTCGTTGCGACCGAGTGGCACAAGGGGTAGTCGATGCTTACAACAAAATTGGAAACATCGAAGTACCGGTAATCGTCCGCTTACAAGGAACAAATGCTCAGGAAGGGAAAGAACTGATTGATGCTTCCGGACTTAAAGTTTATTCAGCAATCACCTTGAAAGAAGCTGCCGATTTGGTAAAACAAGTCGTGTAATTTTCGATCGTTTTCTCAAAAGGTAGGCTAGCTGCCTCATAACATCCAAAAATCCTAAGCTTATCATTAGCTTAGGATTTTTTTTAAAAGTATTCGTCAAATGATGCCTCATCTTCAAAATGTATTGCGAATGAACCTGACCACAAACGAAAGTCGGGTTCTAGTGGCTGTAAGTGGAGGATTAGATTCGATGGTACTGTTACATCTATTGGAGCAAACAAATTACACCATCTTTGTTGCGCATTGTAATTTTAAGTTGAGAGGCTTCGAGTCCGATGCCGATCAGGAATTTGTGATCCAATACTGTCAACAACGAGGAATTCCTTGTTTTGTTAAATCCTTTCAAACGGAAACTTACGCAGCCGAAAACCAGCTAAGTATTCAAGAAGCAGCGCGAATCCTCCGTTATACCTGGTTTGAGAAACTACGGTCAGAATTAATGGCTGAAGCTATTCTCTTGGGACACCATGCCGACGATTCAATGGAAACTTTTTTCATTAACTTTCTGAGAGGGTCGGGGATACGAGGCCTAAAGGGAATCATGCTTAAGAATCAATATCTACTCCGACCGCTCCTTGCATTTACTCGCAACTCTTTGGAAGAATATGCAGCAAATCATTCTGTTTTTTATAGGGAGGATCGAAGTAATGCAAGTGATTCATACCTTAGAAATCGGATACGACATCAACTGCTTCCTAAAATGAGAGAGCTACGTCCAAATGCGAGTGAATCCATGCATCGATCCTTAAACCATTTATCGAAAGCAGCAGCAATACACGAAGATTTTATTGAATCTCATCTTTCGCAACTTATTAGGGCAGATGAAGATGGGGAAACCATTTTCCGACAGGATTTGATGAAGGAGAAGTACGCTGAACACCTTCTTACCGAATATTTACTTCGGCGGCAATTATCGGTATCGGCCACAACCCAACTGCTGGATCACTTTTTAGCAGGCAGTTATGGACAAGAATTTGAATCGGGTAGTGGTTGGTTTTACCTTGAAAAGGAATTCCTTCGCTTCGAGATAATCAAGAATAAGGATTTTCAAAATGAGTATCTTTGGTCAGAAGATAAGTTCATGATACCCCGGCCGATCAGGATTAAAAAAGAAAGATTGCCCTTTCATTCTCTTGAAAATTTGTCTTTTAAAGCACCAGTAGCTTATGTGGATGCAGCCAAATTGAAGTTTCCACTCAAAATACGCCACTGGAGAGAGGGAGATCGCTTTTTTCCCTTCGGGATGAATCATTCAAAGTTAATTTCCGATTTTTTTATCGACCAAAAAGTCCCCAAATACAAGAAAAAGAAGATTTGGTTGTTATTATCAGGAGAAGATATCGTTTGGGTAATCGGTTATCGGATTGATAATCGTTTTAGAATAGATGATAGTACCAAGGAATTTGTGAAATTTACATGCTTATGATCGAAGAACAACAAACAATGGTAATTGAGCTGAAGGATATTGTAAAGCACTATCATGTTGGCAGCGAAACAATCGAAGCTCTGCGGGGCGTGAGCCTGAGCATTGCTCGTGGCGACTATGTAGCTATCATGGGGCCAAGCGGTTCGGGAAAATCAACCCTAATGAATGTAATTGGCTGTCTGGATACTCCCACATCTGGCAGCTACGTATTGAACAACAAGGATGTGAGCATTCAACTAGACGATAGACTCGCTGAAATTCGAAACAAAGAAATTGGGTTTGTCTTTCAAACGTTCAATCTCTTGCCTCGCTACAATGCGCTGGAGAACGTCGAATTACCGCTTATTTATGCTGGTTATCCTAAAAAAGAGCGAGTGAAAAAATCGGAAGAGGTGCTCGATAGTGTCGGTCTAGGTAGCCGAAAGCATCATAAGCCCAATGAATTGTCCGGAGGACAACGTCAGCGGGTTGCCGTTGCAAGGGCTTTAGTAAATAACCCGAGTATCATTCTGGCCGACGAGCCAACGGGAAATCTTGATTCGAAAACATCGGTCGATATCATGAATCTTTTTCAGGAAATTCACGCAAAAGGAAATACAATTATTTTGGTTACTCACGAAGAAGACATCGCCCGACATGCCCATCGAATTATTCGCTTGATGGACGGAATGGTTTCATCGGACGAACGAAATGTAGAGCCAATCGTTAACACACCGATCATTGCAAAGGAAGGTTGATATTTTTTTCATTTTTTTTTTAGGTTTTGCTAAACTTCTTTCCGGTTAATTGCTTTAAAAGGGGCACGACTATTAAAACCATTATTATTACTTAAGTCCCAAATCGGGGAGTTTTCCCGATGTACAAAGCATGAGTTGTAAATGAAATATGTCTGTTTGGTTCATTATAAGAAAATTAGCGACCATCAAACATGCGTGTTAAAAGGAGACTCTCTTTGGATAAAAAAAGGAACCCTCAAATCAAGAATACTAAAACGTAAAAACAAGATTATCAATCCATGAAAATTTATACTAAAACCGGCGATAAAGGAAGCACCAGCTTGGTTGGTGGTCAGCGTGTCAAGAAAAGTCACAAACGAATAGAAGCCTATGGTTCGGTTGATGAACTCATAGCATTTATTGCCTACTTGCGCGATACGCTCGAAAATTCTCACTACAAGGCTTTATTGCTCGAAATGGAAGATCGTTTAATGGTAATTTCTTCCATTCTTGCATGTGAAGATGAATCGTTTTTAAAACAGCTTCCGCATATTCACGAAGAAGATATCGTCTCCTTAGAAAAAGAAATCGATCAAATGGATGCCGACTTGATTCCATTGCGGAATTTTGTTTTACCAGGTGGACATCCTACCATTTCCCTCACTCATGTGGTCAGAACTGTATGCCGGCGGGTTGAGAGAGAATTAATCCGATTAATGGATGAGGTTCCGATAAACGATCTGGTTCTAAAGTATCTAAATCGATTGTCCGACTTCTTCTTCGTTTTTTCGCGCCATCTTCATCGTGAACTGGATGTGCCTGAATTACCATGGAAATCATCTTAATTAATGATACTTAAGCTTTTAAGTCGCATCTCTTAAAGCAGCGCAGAAAATGATTAACATTTTCGATAAGCTTATTAACACCGTGTCGGCGCGACAAAATAATTTTTATATTTGCGCGATTTTAAGAATGAATCATAGACTATCATAAATTTTCGATTATGTACTGGACACTCGAATTAGCCTCAAAACTGGAAGATGCCCCCTGGCCGGCTACCAAAGAAGAATTAATCGATTTCGCTATCCGTTCCGGTGCTCCTTTGGAAGTCATCGAGAATCTTCAAGAGATTGAAGATGAAGGCGATATTTACGAAAGTATTGAAGATATTTGGCCGGATTATCCAAGCAAAGACGATTTTTTCTTCAACGAAGATGAATATTAATGGGAGGGTGTTACCTCCTTTTTTTTTATCCTTACGTCCCTCTTTCTCTTTAAATTCCCTCGTTCGTTTTAGAAGCTTTTCCCCCTTTTAATTGAGACCTTGCTGAGCATCCAATCCAATAGTTGAGTAGCGGGTTGCATAATAGTGAATAAGACCACCTTCCTATACTCCTAACCCCTGATTTTATGAGTATTTCGACTGACTTTTTCATGTCGTATAATACATTTTCCTTGCTGTTATTTATACCTATTTTTGCATGAAACATTGATAATTAATAAACAAAATAAGATGGAAAAACACCTTTTAATGGGCGATGAAGCCATTGCCCAGGCAGCCATCGACGCAGGTATCTCGGGCGTATATGCTTATCCGGGAACTCCCTCTACCGAAATCACCGAATACATTCAAAAATCGGAAGAAGCAAAAGAGAAGAATATTCGTTCTTCATGGGCTACCAACGAAAAAACCGCCATGGAAGGCGCTTTGGGAATGTCGTATGCCGGCAAACGAAGCATGGTTTGCATGAAACATGTCGGTTTAAATGTGGCCGCCGATGCATTTGTTAATTCTGCGATAACCGGAGCAAATGGAGGCTTAGTGGTGGTAGTAGCCGATGACCCGTCGATGCATTCATCTCAAAACGAGCAAGATTCACGATTCTTTGGCAAATTTGCAATGATTCCTGTCCTCGAACCACATCATCAGCAAGAAGCTTACGATATGGTTCATTATGCATTCGACCTATCGGAGGTACTAAAAACTCCTGTGCTGTTAAGGATAACAACCCGACTGGCGCATTCACGAGCCGGAGTTGCACCACGGTTGATTACTCGAGAACAAAACGAGCTCAGACTGCCCGAAAGATTAACACAATTCGTTTTACTGCCATCGATTGCCAGGGAAAATTATAAAACCTTGATTCACAATCAGGAACATTTTAAAAAGGCAGCGTTGGAATCTGGCTATAACAGCTACCTGAAAGGGAATGATAAGTCGTTGGGTATCATTGCCACCGGAATCGCGTATAATTACCTGCAGGAAAATTATCCTAATCAGGAAATTCCATACCCGGTACTAAAAATTGGTCAATATCCGGTTCCAAACGAAATGCTCCAGGAAATCTACGACGAATGCGATGAACTAATCGTATTCGAAGAGGGCTACCCGCTAATCGAAGAAGCACTTCGAGGCTCTTTAAATATTGGTAAAAAAATTAAAGGAAGAATGGATGGTACGCTAGCATTCGACGGTGAACTCAATCCGGTGAAAGTTGGCAAAGCACTCGGTTTTCCTGAACCAGAGAAACGTCCGGTTCCTGATATTGTAGTGCCAAGACCACCAGCTCTCTGTGCCGGTTGCCCGCATATCGATTCTTATAAAGCTATTAATGAGGTTATTGCTAAGCACTATTCGAAAGGTCGTGTTTTTGCCGATATCGGGTGTTACACTTTGGGTGCTCTCCCTCCTTACAGTGCTATCAATACCTGTGTGGATATGGGCGCCAGCATCACCATGGCTAAAGGAGCCGCCGACGCTGGACTAGTTCCAGCAATTGCTGTGATTGGAGATTCAACTTTTACTCATTCGGGTATTACCGGACTCATCGATGCTGTAAACGATGGATCGAATGTTACCGTGTTTATACTAGACAACGATACAACTGCTATGACTGGTGGTCAAAATTCGGCAGCTGTCGGAAATCGTTTGGAAGATATTGTTAGAGGAGTTGGCGTTGCTGAGGAGCATATACGCGTAATCCGACCTCTCAAAAAATTCCACGAAGAGAATATTCAAGTCATCGAAGAAGAACTAAACTACCCAGGAGTATCGGTAATCATCCCTCGACGTGAGTGTATTGTTGTGCTGGATCAGAGAATGCGCCAAAAATTTAAAGATAAAACGCAGTAAAACACATGAAAGGGGAGTATTATTAGTATAGTAATTGGTTGAATACATCTCCCTGTAAATTTTAATTGAGGTACCTAAAGTAATGGTACAATAGTACAAGAACGAAATACTCATGTGATAAATTAGTCTCATTAACCGCGATGACTCTAGCATGAGTATTCCATTTGACCTTGAAAAATCAAATTATATACAGATGAAAAAAGATATTATTATTTCGGGAGTAGGAGGACAAGGAATTGTTTCCATGGCAGCTATTATTGGGACTGCGGCGTTGGAATCCGGTCTGAATTTAAAGCAATCCGAAGTGCATGGAATGAGCCAGCGAGGAGGCGATGTACTTTCTAATTTGCGTTATTCCGATAAACCGATTGCTTCCGATTTGATCCCGGAAGGTAAAGCCGATATGATAATTTCCATTGAACCACTCGAAGCACTGAGGCATCTACCTCGCTTATCGATGGAGGGATGGATTATTACGAACACCAATCCCTACAACAACATCGAAAATTATCCGGACATTGAGGGGATTATTAGCGAAGTGAGAAAGATTCCTAATCATATCCTCGTAGATGCCGATACAATAGCTAAAGATCTGAATGCACGTCGCAGTACCAATGTAATTATACTGGGTGCTGCATCGGAACACCTGGGCTTTGAATTAGCCGTTTTGGAAAATGCTATCATAAAGCTTTTCGAGAAGAAGGGTAGTAAAGTAATTGATCAAAATATTACTGCGTTTTATAAAGGAAGAGAGTTAGCCCATTCTTAATGGATTGATTTTTCCATGTGCTAAAACTTCTTTTAGGGAAGAGTTCTTAGAAAATCTTTGACAATACAAATGTAACCCTCTACTCATGGAGTAGGGGGTTTTTTATGTTCGCTAATGGTTACATATGTAAACTATTGGACACTTAATCAAATTCAAAGTTAAATAAATGGAGTAAGAAGGATTTACTATAGTAAATATTCATGACTAATAGCTAGTAGGTTCGGTGGCAGGAATTACTCATATATTTTCACTAAAAACTAACAGCTAACTAATTAATAACCAATGTTTATAATACTTATATCTCAGGTAGTTGATTGTTAAAATAGTCTCCAAATAGCTAACTTTACGATTCAATAAAATTATAGATGTCAATTTAAGGCTGTTAATCAGTTAATTAGACGATTTATCTCAAGTTTCAGTCAACGGAGAAATCTCATAAATCATAAGTCACAGAATACTAGCGTTTTGATTAATAAGTAATTCCTCCGATAGGCACAATTTCATCCATTTTGCATTTCGGCCTAATTTATATAATTTATTGATAATCAATTTTATAATATGTGTCATTATGGATGCTCTTTTGCTCGGAATGGACCTTTCAAACTCTAGAAACAATTGAACTATAATACATTGATAATGAGTTTTAAAGATATGCGAATGGCTATTTGTTTTAGCAATATAATCGATATTCGCAGGAGGAATGGATACGATCGATTACCTAAGGCGAATTTGAACCATAAACGGATGACCATTGGTTATAGCTCAGGTTTTGTATTTTATGAAAGAAGTATAACCCTAGGGATTACAAATGTAAATCAACTCATCTTTATGTTAGGTTACAAAAGTAATATTGAGTGAATTACATTTGTATTGAAAAAGCATTACATTTGTGATTGATAAATGTTACTCAATTCTACGGTCATGAAAAATCGCATTCAGGAAATTTTGCAGTACTATCAACTTACTGCCGCCGAATTCGCTAAAATTATCGGCGTTAGTCCATCGGGCTTGTCGCATATTTTGAATGGAAATAGGAATTACTTAAGTACCGATACCATTGTGAAACTAACCCAGAAATTCCCTGAGGTTCAGCTCGATTGGCTTATTTTAGGCAAAGGTACCATGTTAAGCGGAAAGCCTTCTGGCAATCTTTTTGACAATCTAATTAAGGGTAGTGACCAGTCAGTCATGCATGCCGATGAGCCTACAGAGGATCGCTCTAAAACCCGAAATGTCGAACGAACCAGTAAGTTTAGTGCAGAGGAAAAAATTGCGCCACCCTCACAAACGCCTACGCCTTCGTCCTTTCACGATGAAAAGCGCATTAACAAAGTAGTCGTTTTTTATTCCGACCACACTTTTGTTGAGCTTTATCCATAGCTCACTTCCAATTGGCTTTATATCTTTGCCGAAAAATTACCAGACGATGTATCGAGCAGTTATTCGGCCAATCTTGTTTTTGTTTCAACCTGAAACGATTCACCACCTTGTTTTTGCTTTTCTCCGTTTATCTAAATGGATTCCATTAGCTCAACCTTTGATACGTAGTTTGTTTCAGATACGCGACTCACGCTTGGAAAGGGAAGTCTTTGGAATTCGATTTCCTAATCCTGTCGGTTTAGCTGCTGGTATGGACAAGGACTCTGAGGCTTTTGATGTATTGGGTAATATGGGCTTTGGTTTTGTGGAGATTGGAACAATAACTCCGAAACCACAACCTGGTAATCCCAAGCCTCGTGTTTTCAGGCTCCGACGCGATTCGGCATTAATAAATCGGATGGGATTTAACAATGCTGGGGTAGATGCATCGGTAGAGCGACTTAAGCGCAAAAGAACAAACGTAATCATTGGGGGCAATATTGGTAAAAATAAAATTACCCCTAATTCCGAAGCAGTTAACGATTACCTAACTTCATTTCATAAGTTGCACGCTTATGTCGATTATTTTGTAGTCAATGTGAGTTCACCGAATACACCCGATCTCCGGGCTTTGCAGGACAAAGAACCACTAAAAAAGCTACTTTCTGCCCTCAAAGAAGCAAATGCCACCTATCCTAAAACTAAACCGATACTCTTGAAAATTGCCCCTGATTTAAGCAATGACCAGCTGAATGACATTGTTGAGATTGTACACGAAACAGCTATCGATGGAATCGTCGCCACCAATACAACTATTAGTCGCGATGGTTTATCCTACTCAGCTCAAGAGATTGAAGCATTTGGGGCAGGAGGATTAAGTGGAAAAGCTTTAAGCAAACGCTCGACAGAGGTAATTCGATATTTACGCAAGCAATCGGGCGATTCGATTCCTATTATCGCCGTAGGAGGAATATTTACACCACAGGATGCCATTGAAAAATTGAACGCAGGAGCCAGTTTAGTTCAGTTATATACCGGTTTTGTTTACGAAGGCCCCAACCTAATCAAAGCAATCAATCAAGCACTTCTCAAAGCATAGCATGTCTACAAACAAAAAGACCAAGTATCGTCATGTATTTATCGACTTAGACCGTACTTTATGGGATTTCCCAAGCAATTCCTTCGAAGTGATGCAGGATTTGTTCGCTCATTTTTTATCTGAACAACGCTTTGTCAATTTCACCAATTTCTTCGATTTATACGAACGGAATAATGAACGATTATGGCAACGGTATAGAGACAAACTGATTTCGAAGGATAAATTGTGGTGGTATCGCTTTTACTCTACTTTGCAACAAGTAGGCATCGAGAACGAATTTTTGGCAAAACAAATGGGAGACTTCTATGTAGAACGAAGCAAAACGAAAACCCATTTATATCCTTATGCCCATGAATTATTAAGCTATTTAAAGCAAAAGTACCGCTTGTATATCATTACGAATGGGTTTGAAGAGGTACAGCACGCTAAAATTGCTAATTGCCAGCTTGATAGTTACTTTACCCATGTCTTCACTTCGGAAAAATTAGGCGTACAAAAGCCAAATCCTGCCATCTTTAACTATGCACTGGCTCACTCTGGGGCACAGGCAGAGGAGAGTATCATGATTGGCGACGACATCGAAGCTGATATTCGTGGAGCTGCGGAAGTCGGTTTGGACCAGATATTTCTCAACCATAATGGTCGTAAAGTACATTTCAAACCAAGCTATGAGGTTTCTAATCTTGAGGCAATTACACATATTTTATAGCCAATTTTTAAAGTACCCGGTAATTGCAAACAAAAATAGCTTTATAACATAGAGCTATTCAAATCGTAACTATTTCACATATCTTTGCCAAAAATCTAATAATTTAACAAGATGTCATTTGTAACTAAGGAAGCCTTTTTGACCAAGGAGTGGTTTAGGGTTTATAGTCTCATTGTTGTTGGAGCATTCATTTTAGCTTCAGGCTTTGTCCTTTTTATCAACCCCTACCAAATCGTTCCCGGCGGTGTTTATGGAATTGGCATCGTTATTCATTATTCAACTCAGGGTTTGTTTTCGTTTTGGCCCGATGGAATTCCCATTGGTTTATTAGGCTTGAGCATGGACATTCCTTTAACCATCATTGGGATTAAAATTCTGGGGCCTCGTTTCGGGATTAAGACGGTTCTAGGCTTTTTTCTGACGGCCACTTTTATGGATAGCTTAACCTATTTGATAGGGCAGGACGATCCGTTGAAATTGGCCGATCAGGTGCTATTGGCTAGTATTTTTGGGGGCGTACTCATTGGTTTTGGACTGGGATTAATCTTCAAATCGAAGGCAACCTCGGGAGGATCCGATATTATTGCCATGATAGTTTCGAAGCGGACCGGTTTGCCTTTGGGTCAGTTAATGATTGTCATTGATTCCATTATTGTCTTAGTTGGATTAGTTGTATTTCAGGATTGGAAGATTCCTTTATACAGTTGGATTGTCATCTTCATAACCGGGAAGGTGATCGATATCACTATAAATGGTATTACCTATGACAAGGCATTAATTATTGTTTCAGAGAAATCGGAGTTGATTCGAAAAAAGATTATCAACGACTTAAAACGAGGAGGAACGGTATTAGATGGGAAAGGATTGTATTCCCTAGAGGAAAAGCAATTGATTTATACGATTGTAAACAGGAGGGAAATGGAGATTCTGAAGGCCTATATTAAATCGATTGATTCACAGGCTTTTGTTACGGTAATTGATACACATCAGGTATTAGGAAATGGTTTTAAGAGTTTAAACGATTAGGCTCCCAGGTACTAATCAAGTTATTTACAGGTCCTTGTTAATAAATCTTTCCGGTTTTTTTATGGGGTATCTTGTGAATTAAAAGAATTATATCGTTATTTGCACCCTTAAATTTAGTTGCCGATATAGCGCTAAAGAATTGTCTAACAGAATAGCTTAAAGAATCAAACGATGTCAAAAGTTTGCGAAATAACAGGTAAGAAAGTGATGGTTGGAAATCATGTTTCACATTCCAACAGAAAGACAAAACGTAAATTTTATCCCAATTTATTTAAGAAGCGCTTCTTCTTAACGGAAGAGAACAGATGGGTTGACTTAAAAGTATCGGCAGCCGGTATTCGGATTATCGACAAGAAGGGATTAAAGAGTGCGCTTGAAGAAGCCAAAATGAAAGGATTCATTACGAACTATTAATAGAATAAAGCGATGGCAAAGAAAGCTAAAGGGAATCGAGTACAAGTAATCTTAGAGTGTACCGAACATAAGGAAAGCGGAATGCCCGGTACGTCACGATACATTAGTACCAAAAACCGTAAGAATACAACTGAGCGTCTTGAATTGAAAAAATATAATCCTATCTTGCGCAAAGTTACTGTACATAAAGAAATTAAATAATTGAGTCATGGCAAAGAAAGTAGTAGCAACGCTTAAAACCGGAGCAGGTAATCAATACGTGAAAGTGATTAAAATGGAAAAATCTCCTAAATCAGGAGCCTATTTTTTCAAAGAAGAAATAGTGAATTCCACTCACGTTAAAGATTTTATCGATAATAAAAAATAGGGAAATATTCTTCCTCTTTTATGGAGCTTTCTACCATTCTACGTAGAAAGCTTTTTTTGTTTATAATCAGTTAATCATTTAATCATGGCTTTTTTTGGCTTATTCTCCCGCGAGAAAAAAGAAAGTTTAAATCAAGGACTTGCAAAAACACGCGAAAGTGTCTTCAAGAAAATTTCGCGCGTCATTGCTGGGAAGACTAAGGTCGACGATGAGGTTCTCGATGAATTAGAAGAAATTTTAATCACCTCCGATGTAGGTGTTGAAACCACTCTCAAAATTATTGAACGAATCGAAAAGCGCGCTAAGTCGGATAAGTATTTGGGAACAAATGAGCTCAACTCTATTTTAAAGGAAGAAATTGCTGCGCTTCTCGATGAAAATAATTCGAGCGATGTGAGTGATTTTTCGCTTGATAAAGCGCCCAAACCTTATGTAATGATGGTGGTTGGCGTAAATGGTGTGGGTAAAACAACCACTATTGGAAAGTTAGCCTGGCAATTCAAGAATCAAGGTAAAAAGGTCATTATGGGAGCAGCCGATACGTTTAGAGCTGCCGCAATCGATCAGCTTGAAATTTGGTCTAAAAGGGTCGATGTTCCCATCGTTAAACAACAAATGGGCTCCGATCCGGCCTCCGTGGCATTCGATACCCTTCAATCTGCGCTTAAAACCGATGCCGATGTAGTCATCATCGACACAGCAGGCCGACTCCACAATAAGGTCAACTTGATGAACGAGTTAACCAAAATAAAAAGGGTTATGCAAAAGCTTATCCCGGAAGCTCCACACGAAGTTTTACTCGTGCTAGATGGCTCTACCGGTCAAAACGCTTTCGAACAAGCCAAACAGTTTACCCTGGCAACAGAAGTGACAGCCATGGCGCTTACCAAATTAGACGGAACAGCCAAAGGAGGTGTAGTCCTCGGTATTTCCGACCAGTTTAAAATCCCGGTGAAGTATATCGGAATTGGGGAGAAAATGGAGGATTTACAATTATTCCGAAAAGCTGAATTTGTTGATTCATTATTTGCCAAAGATTAACGCGTTCAGCTGCCTGCCCTCATGAAAAAGATTAATCTGATAAGCCTCGGATGCTCGAAGAATCTTATTGATACCGAGCGTTTAATGTCTCAATTAAGTCGCAATCATTTTCAGCTTCAATTTGAACCTGAAAATTTGAACGATCAAGCCGATGCAGTCATTATCAATACTTGTGGATTTATTCACGATGCAAAGGAAGAATCAATCGGAGTTATTTTCGAACAGATTGCTGCTAAAAACGAAGGTCGGGTAGGAAAAGTCTATGTGATGGGATGCTTGTCGGAACGTTATCGGGATGAGTTAACGCTTGAAATCCCCGAATTAGATGGAGTCTTCGGTGTTAATGATATCCCTTCGATTGTTGCTTCCCTGCAAGGAGTTTTCGATGCAGAACGTTTTTACGACCGAAAACTGACAACGGCCGCACATTTTGCCTACATGAAAATATCCGAAGGATGCGATAGGAATTGTTCCTTCTGTGCAATTCCTTCAATAAGAGGGAAACATGTGTCGGTTCCACTAGAAAAATTAGTTTCCGAAGCTCAGTATTTAGCTTCTCAAGGCGTGAAAGAGTTGCTCCTGATTGCTCAGGATTTAAGCTACTATGGTTACGATTTATACAAAAAATCCCGCTTAGCAGATTTACTGAAAGCTTTGACTGCTGTTCCGGGAATTGAATGGATTCGTTTGCATTATGCTTATCCCCACAAATTTCCAATCGAAGTAATTGATTTGATGGCCAGTGAGCCCAAAATTTGTAAGTACCTCGATATTCCTTTTCAGCATATTCACAATACGGTACTGAAAAATATGCGAAGGAACGTCACTAGCGAGCAAACCTACGATCTGATTCGAGAAATTAGAAATCGTGTACCCGATATTGCCTTGCGAACTACTTTAATGGTGGGGCATCCGGGTGAAACAGAGGAAGCATTTGAGGCCTTAAAAGATTTTGTAAGGGAAGTTCGGTTCGACCGGTTAGGAGTATTTACTTATTCCGAAGAGGAAGGAACCTATGGAGCACTCGCTTTTGAGGATAGCATCCCAGAAGATGTTAAGACTGCGCGTGCCGACGAAATTATGAGCTTACAGCAGGAAATTGCTTTTCAGAAGAATACGAATTTGGAAGGGAGGATTCTCAAGGTTATTATTGATCGCAAGGAAGGGGATTATTACATAGCTCGTTCGGAATTTGATTCCCCCGAAGTAGATAATGAACTGTTAGTTTCAGCGAGCAAGGAGTTATCCATTGGCAGTTTTCAATGGGTTCAAGTTACCTCCGCTGAGGCTTTCGATGCTTATGCCGATTGGCTCAGGGAAGCTTAGCATCAAAAAAAAAGCCGCTTTCTTTTCAGGAAGCGGCTTTTTTTATCAGCATTTATTCGTGTATCTCTGACTTAACCGGGTGAATTTGTATACTAATTTCTCCTTTTTCATTTAAGTCGATGTCGATGATGTCGCCTTCGTTCAAGTCCGAACGAATAATAATTTCGGCCATTTCATCCTCCAGGTATTTCTGTATGGCCCGTTTGAGCGGTCTTGCACCATATTGAACATCGTATCCTTTTTCGGCGATGAAATCTTTTGCCTTATCCGACAACTTTAATTCGTAGCCAAGTTCATTTACCCGATGATATAAACCGACCAATTCGATATCGATAATCTGATGGATATGTTCTTTCGACAAGGAATTGAACGTAATTACATCGTCGATTCGGTTTAGGAATTCAGGGGCGAATGCTTTTTTCAGTGCTTTGTGAATGATGGATTTGGCATATTCGTCGTCGATTTCATCTTGTGGTTTGGCCGAGAAACCAATCCCTTTTCCAAACTCTTTGAGTTGCCGAGTCCCGATGTTCGAGGTCATGATGATGATGGTATTTTTGAAATCGACTTTTCGTCCTAGGCTATCCGTCAGTTGCCCTTCGTCGAGCACCTGTAGTAGCAAGTGAAATACATCGGGGTGCGCTTTTTCAATTTCGTCGAGCAGCACGATAGAGTAGGGCTTGCGTCGTACTTTTTCGGTTAACTGACCACCTTCTTCGTATCCAACATATCCGGGAGGAGCTCCTACCAAGCGAGATACACTGAATTTTTCCATGTATTCGCTCATGTCCACGCGAATAAGTGCATCTTTCGAATCGAAGAGTTGTTCGGCCAGGATTTTAGCTAATTGTGTTTTACCAACACCTGTTGGGCCGAGGAAAACGAAGGAGCCAATGGGACGGTTGGGGTCTTTGAGTCCAGCACGATTCCGTTGGATGGACTTCACAATTTTTTGAATTGCTTCATTCTGGCCAATCACTTTCCGTTCGATTTCGCCTCTCATTTCGATTAAACGAGAGCCTTCGGCCTGAGCTATTCGTTGAACTGGCACCCCGGTCATCATGGCAATTACTTCGGCTACTTTGTGTTCATTGACCGTTTCGCGATGAGTTTTTAGATCTTGTTCCCATTGATTATGAGCAGTTTCTAATTCGGTTAGGAGTTTTTTCTCTTTATCTCGGAAACTTGCTGCTTTTTCAAAATCTTGACTTTTTACCGCTTTTACTTTGTCTTGTTGAGTTTGTTCGAGTAATTTTTCAATTTCTTCGATACGAGCAGGAACTTTAATGTTACTGATATGTACTCTTGAGCCACTTTCATCGAGTGCGTCGATTGCCTTATCGGGAAGGTGACGATCGGAGATGTAACGTTGTGTTAATTGGACACAGGCTTGAATAGCCTCATCGGTATAATTAACGTGGTGATGTTCTTCGTATCGTTCTTTGATATTGTGCAGTATTTCAATGGTTTCTTCGGGCGAAGTAGGCTCGACAAGTACTTTCTGGAAACGGCGTTCGAGCGCTCCATCTTTTTCAATGTATTGGCGATATTCGTTCAGGGTAGTTGCTCCGATGCATTGAATTTCGCCTCGAGCAAGAGCTGGCTTGAGCATGTTGGCTGCATCGAGCGAACCGGTGGCGCCGCCAGCACCAACAATCGTATGAATTTCGTCGATGAAAAGAATGACGTTGTCGGTTTTTGCTAGTTCATTTAAAATAGCTTTCATTCGCTCTTCGAACTGTCCGCGATACTTTGTTCCAGCTACAATACTCGCTAAGTCGAGCGATACCACTCGTTTATCGAATAGCACTCTACTCACCTTTTTTTCGATAATACGGAGTGCTAAACCTTCCACAATGGCCGATTTTCCAACACCGGGTTCACCGATGAGAATGGGATTGTTTTTCTTACGGCGGCTTAGGATTTGTGCGAGTCGTTCAATTTCCACTTCGCGACCAACGATTGGGTCCAGTTTTTTTTCTGAAGCCGCTTTGGTAATATCGATTCCGAAGTTGTCCAATACGGGTGTATCCGAGGTCGATTTTCCCGTTTGCTTGGGGTTTTGTTTGCCTCCGAAGGGAGGTAGATCACTTGTTTCGTCTTCCTCACGAGGCAGATCGGCCTGTGATTTTGGCACATAACCTTCCAATTGCGATTTAACGATATCGTAGGTAATGTGATTGTCCTCCAAATACATGGTAACCAGACTATTTTGATCCTTTAGGATAGCAAGAAGAAGGTGTCCTGTATTTATTTCGGCATCTTTGAAAGCTCTAGCTTCCAAGTAGACTAACTTAAGCACTCTTTCGGCAGGCTTAAGTAGCTGGATATTAGATGCGTCTGTTTGACTGACAGGTGCCTCTTTCCTAATTTGGTCTTCAATGTGCTTACGGAAATCTTTCAAATTGATTTCAAGATCTTCCAGGACATCGATGGCCATTCCTTTGCCATCGCGCAATATTCCCAGAAAAAGATGTTCTGTTCCAATTTGTTCGTTCCCTAAGCGGATAGCTTCTTCCCGGCTGAAAGAGAGAACATCCTTTATTTGTTGCGAAAATTTTGAATCCATAATGTTAAGTGGTTTGATTTGAACCTATCAAATACTTTGCAAAGGTAATGAATGCTGACAATTTGTCTATTCATAAGGGCCTGGCTTGCATGAGTATTTTCCAATAAACTCGAAACGAGTTGCTTTGTTTCGTTGTTGATAATTATTTGAACCAGAATTAGCTTTTTTTAATTGCGGTTTTTAGCGATTTTATCTACATTCGAGTGCTTTAAAAAAATGGGGAGAAGTATTTATAGCCATCTGTTTTTCAGCTATTTAAAATAGATTTTTAGAACTTGAAATTACATGATAAGAGACGAAAGAATTCTTAAAATTAACATAGAGGAAGAGATGAAATCTTCCTACATCGATTATTCGATGTCAGTAATTGTTTCCCGAGCCTTACCAGATGTGCGGGATGGGTTAAAACCAGTGCATCGACGAGTTTTGTTTGGAATGAATGAACTGGGCGTAGGTGCCGGGAAATCGTATAAAAAATCTGCCAGAATTGTTGGAGAGGTCTTGGGTAAATATCACCCGCATGGTGATTCATCGGTTTACGAAGCTATGGTTCGGATGGCTCAGGATTGGTCGTTACGATACCCGCTAGTCGATGGTCAAGGGAACTTTGGTTCGATCGATGGTGATAGTCCTGCCGCAATGCGTTATACCGAAGCACGCCTCAAAAGAATTGCTGAAGAAACCTTGGCCGATTTGGACAAAAATACCGTCGATTTTCAGCTCAATTTCGATGATTCCCTCGAAGAGCCAACGGTACTTCCAACTCGTTTACCCGTACTATTGCTTAACGGAGCTTCGGGTATTGCCGTCGGTATGGCCACCAATATGCCCCCGCATAATATTCACGATACCATCAAGGCCATTACAGCCTACATTGATGATGCAGAAATTGATATACCTGCATTAACCCAATTGATTCTTGCACCGGATTTTCCTACCGGTGGAATTATATATGGTTACGAAGGAGTTAAAGAAGCCTATGAATCGGGTAGGGGACGCATTGTAATTAGAAGTAAAACCGAAATAGAAGTTGATTCTTCAGGGCGCGAAAGTATCGTAGTTACTGAGATCCCTTACATGGTTAACAAGGCAGAACTGATTAAAAAGATTGCCGATTTAGTTAACGAAAAGAAGATTGAAGGTATTTCCAACATTAACGATGAATCGGATCGTTCCGGCATGCGGATCGTTATCACACTCAAGAGAGATGCTAATTCATCGGTTGTTCTCACCAAATTGTTTAAGTTCTCCTCCTTACAAACTTCATTTTCAGTTAATAACATTGCTCTTGTCGATGGTCGTCCGAAAACCTTGAATTTAAAGGATATGATTCGTCATTTTGTGGATCATCGCCACGAAGTGGTTGTTCGGCGAACCCAATATGAGCTCGATCAAGCTGAGAAAAAGGCCCATATTCTAGAAGGATTATTGATTGCATTGGATCATTTAGATGCCGTAATTGCCTTAATCCGTGCGTCTAAAACCGTAGAGGATGCCAGGAACGGCCTGATGGAAGAGTTTCAGCTTAGCGAAATACAAGCACGTGCCATTCTCGATCTACGTTTACAAAAACTGACCGGTCTTGAACGCGATAAAATCAAGCAAGAATACGACGAATTAATTCAGCTTATAGCTCACTTAAAAGAGATTTTAGAGAGTCGCGAGTTAAGAATGCAGATCATTAAAGATGAGCTGCTTGAACTAGATACAAAATATGGCGATCAGCGACGAACAGAAATAATTTATTCATCGGAAGAGATGAATCCGGAAGATTTTTATGCCGACGATGAGATGGCCATTACGATTTCTCATTTGGGATATATCAAGCGAACTCCTTTAACAGAATATCGTATTCAGAACCGTGGAGGAAAAGGAGCTAAAGGATCGTCGACCCGCGATGAGGATTTCGTGGAGCATTTGTTTATTGCTACCATGCATAATACCATGCTTTTCTTTACTGAGAAAGGACGTTGTTATTGGTTGAAAGTTTATGAGATTCCAGAGGGAAGTAAAACCTCGAAGGGTAGGGCGATACAAAATGTATTGAGCATCGATCCAAACGATAAGGTGAAGGCCTATATTAATGTTAAGAACTTAAAGGACGAAGCGTACATCAATCAGAACAACATTATTCTGTGCACGAAAAAAGGAATTGTCAAGAAGACTCAACTGGAAGCTTATTCGCGTCCACGGCAATCTGGCATTATCGCGATTAATGTCCGTGAAGGCGACCAATTGTTAGAAGCAAAGATGACCAATGGAAATCAGGAAGTTATCTTGGCTGTTAAGTCGGGTAATGCTATTCGCTTCCACGAGGAATTGGTTCGCAATGTAGGACGTAATGCAGCAGGGGTGAGAGGAGTACGTTTGTCGGAGCACATGGACGACGAAGTAGTAGGTATGGTGATTGCCGACGTTGAAGGGAAAGAAGATTTGTTGGTTGTATCTGAAAAAGGATATGGAAAGCGCTCACGCCGTGAAGATTATCGAATTACTAATCGGGGAGGGAAGGGAGTAAAGACCATCAATATTACGGAAAAGACCGGGTCGTTAATTGCAATAAAGTCGGTTATTGATACCGACGATATCATGATTATTAACAAATCGGGTATTGCTATTCGATTGAGTGTAAACTCACTTAGAGTAATGGGTAGAGCTACTCAAGGAGTTCGATTGATTAATTTGAGCGAACAAGATTCTATTGCGGCAGTTGCTTCCATTCAGCGCGATGAGAACGAAGTGATGGAACAATTAGATGGAATGGATGAACATACTAATATGGACGAAACAGAGTTCAATGAATAAAACAACCACTAAAAATAATAATCTAATTAGAATTGTATGAAGCGTTTAGCCTTAGTATTAATGGTAGTTCTGGCCTTCGGGGCTGTCCAGGCACAAAGCTCGAAAGTGCAGTCGTGCATCAATTATTTGAAGGTAGAGAATTACAAAAAAGCCAAAACTGCAATCGATGCAGCAGTAGTCCACAAAAAAACCGCCGATGATGCCAAAGCTTGGTGGTACCACGGACAAACGTACCAGATTATCTTATCGCAGTGTCAGGATAAAGAGCTTCCGGAGTATTGTGAGTTAGCTCCCAATGCAATGGAAACTGCCTTGAACTCTTTCATGAAAGCGATTAATCTGAACTGGAAAGATCCAAAATGGAACTCGCTCGACATCTTACGAAATGACGCTGATTTTCAGGTTTTTGCTCGTCTTATTCAAGACAAAAACAATATCGATAATTGGGATATTACCTACGATATTGCTTTTGCTAGAATGAACTCGATGTCGATTGCTTACTTTAATCACGCTGTTAATCAGTTAAATAGTGAGAGTAAAGAAGAGAATGCAAAGAGTTTGGAATCTTTCGATATCAGTATTCGACTTTCCAGCTTGATGCGTTTTGATACCCTGGGATATTTTTATTCGGCTCTAGCCGCTGAAAAAGCTGAAATTTGGGACGAAGCAAGTAAACGCTACACACGTCTTATTGAAATGGATTATGGTGCCGACGAACAAGCTAAGTTGTTAAATTACAGAAGTCTTGCATTGGCAAACTTAAATCAGGGCGATACAGCACAATACATTCAAGTATTGCAAGATGGTGCTGAAAAATACTCCGCAACCAGTTCCGTATTAATGGATATGTTGATTAATCATTACTTAGGAAATGATATGAAAGCTGAGGCTCTCATTTACCTTAACAATGCGATCAAAAGCAATCCAACAAATGAGACTTATTACTTTGCCATTGGTACACTTCACGACGAATCCAGTGAATATGATTCAGCAGCAATTGCTTACCAGAAAGCTTTAGAAATTAAGGCAGATTTTTACGACGCTATTTATAACCTTGGTGTTCTATATAACAACCAAGCGGTTGAGGTATTTACGCAAGCACGTGATTTACCTATTGAGAAGCAAAAGCAATACGACAAGATGATGGATGAAGGGAAGGCCATTTTGGAAAAAGCACTTCCGTATATGGAAAAAGCGTATGAAATGAATCCGGAAGACATCAACACCGTGATTTCCCTGAAAGGGATTTATTACACCTTAGGAAATTACGATAAGTCGAACGAAATGAAGGCTTTAATAGAAGCTTACGAAGCGAAAGCCAAAGAGGGACAATAGTTTAATTGTTTGCTCCTTCGAAAAAGGCTATCCAATTTGGGTAGCCTTTTTTTGTGATACTAGGGTAGTAGTAAGAAATTTTATCGGGTAAAAAAGTCGAACACATTGCCTAGCATGCTGCTGGGGCTTTTATACAGTTCTGCATAATGGCATTGTTTACACGAAACAACGCTGAATTTTTTATTCTGAACATCAAATATCTTCGACCAAATGCCCCCAACAGTGCGAATTTCATCTACTTCGTACGTTCTGTTTCCACATTTGGGGCATACATAGTTTAGGTTGGATTTTGTTCTCATGGTTTTCAAGTTTAGATGGTCAAAGATAAATAGCCTATTTGTTGAAAGGCAATTTCCAGGTGTAATTCTTTATAGAAGGAGATTGTGGGGGTGTGTTTAAAATTCTCTACTTAACATAATATTAATTATGAGAAAAATCCAGATTCAAAATAGAAGATTCAAAATTTCAGATTCAATATTCAAAATTGATCAGCAGCTACCTTGAATTT
>CALGAK010000024.1 GCA_937954085.1 uncultured Bacteroidota bacterium | reverse complement strand
GATTGGAATCAAGATATACATCGGGTGTATAATTTTGTTCGCGGATTAAGCCCCTACCCAGCAGCTTATGGTTTCATTAAACGCGATGAAAAAAGCCTGTCGATGAAAATTTTCCGGGCCAATAAAATGGAAAAGGAGCACGAAAATGCTCCAGGCACTATCCTGGTGCAGGAAGGAAAATCGATTTGGGTCGCAACCCAAAATGGATTCCTCATCCTCGAGGAAATTCAATTGGCAGGAAAAAAACGAATGTTGACGAAGGATTTTCTATTAGGATTTAAGGATTTAGAAAGCTATTCCTTTTCTTTAACCGACTAAAAAACGGATAAAATGATAAAGGTTCTCACGCTACTCCTGCTCTTACCCTTTGCAGCCTGGTCGCAGACGGTGCATTCCGATAGCACCGCAACCGAGGCTAAAGAAGTTAAAACCGGGGCCAACATTGGTCTACTACCAGTGGTTGCCTACGATGCCGACCTGGGATTGCAATACGGAGGCTTAGCCAATCTCTTTCTGTATGGCGACGGATCTTCCTACCCCATGTACAAACATTCCATTTATGGCGAAATAAGTCGCTACACCCGAGGCTCCGGAATAAACCGATTGTTTTACGATAGCTGGTATTTGATTCCTGGCTTACGGGTTACAGCCGATTTGAGTTATTTAACCGAGCAAGCCTATGCTTTTTATGGCTTCAATGGGGCCGAAAGTGTTTTCAATGCCACCTGGATGGATGATCAATCGGCCGATTACCGCAGTCGAATGTTTTACCGGCATGCCCGCGAACGTGTCCGGATCCTAATCGATTTTCAAGGGCGAATTATCGGCGATAAATTGCGTTGGATTGCCGGATTCACCCACTTGAACGATCGAATTTCTTCGGTCGATATCGATCAGTTGAACGAAGGCAAGACCGACGATCTCTTGCCCTCGGTAGAAGCTATGCCCGGCTTGTACGAACGCTATGTAGCCTGGGGAGTTATTCCTGAAAACGAAGCCGACGGAGGGATTAACAACTACCTGAAACTTGGATTCATTTGGGATACCCGCGACAACGAGCCGAACCCGATGCGTGGAATGTGGTCGGAAGCCTTATTATTTTCAGCACCCGGTTTTCTGATTAATGAAACACCGCATCATATCCTTAACCTTACCCACCGGCAATACTTCACTCTTATTCCACGAGATCTATCGCTGGCTATTCGACTTATGGCTCAACAAACCATATCGGGAAGCGCACCTTTCTATGTTAAACCGAATGTGGTCACCTCTTTTCAACGAGGCGTGAGTTCCGACGGAATAGGTGGAGGGAAAACCGTTCGTGGTGTCTTATTGAACCGAATCGTAGGCAATGGGGTCTTCATGGGAAATGTGGAAATGCGTTGGAAAGTGTGGCATTTTCGATTGCTGAACAACAATTTCTATTTAGGTCTGAACGCCTTTCTCGATGCCGGACAAGTAATTAAACCCGTTGACATGAACTTCGATCAATTGCCCGAAGATTATGATTCTTTTTTCAATGACTCAGGAGAAAAAATGCACTTTGGAACCGGACTCGGATTTCGCGTGGCGATGAATCAAAATTTTGTCGTGGCGCTCGACTACGGATTTGCCCTCGACTCCCAAGACGGAGATCAGGGAATGTATATTGGTTTGAATTATCTCTTCTAAATCTGAAACTACCACAATTTACCTTCGCTCAATCTGTTCCAGTTAACCTCGTATCCAGTTATGGCAAAGCCATTCAACCAACTTGCACGCTTAAGCTGCCTTTTCATCCTTTTTGTTTGGGTTATTCCCGTAGGGATGGGAACAGCCTACGCACAATCCGAAAAGATTCGAGCTTTGTCCGAAATACTCATGCAATATGAGTATCACCCAGCAGACAGTCTCTTGAAGCACTCCAGAGTTTTAACTTCACAGCTAGGCCCTTCTGTTTCCTCGTCGGACAGTGCTTGG
This sequence comes from uncultured Bacteroidota bacterium, assembly GCA_937954085.1. Classification (GTDB taxonomy): domain Bacteria; phylum Bacteroidota; class Bacteroidia; order Bacteroidales; family M50B96; genus M50B96. The sequence continues at coordinate 81,805 of CALGAK010000024.1, read as the reverse complement.
ATTTACTGGGCTATTGGTCTGGAAAAATACCACGCTGGCGAACGACAATTATCGGGTTTGTATTTCAAGAAGGCTCGTACGATTGCAAGGGAAACCAGCATGACGCCACTCCTCGCATTGCTAAACCGAATAGAAGGAATTCTTGCTCGAGAGAATCGACTCTTTTCACGAGCACACGAACTAATCAATCAATCGATTGAGGAATTTAAAACATTAGACTTACCCCTTCAATTGCAATTTTCCTATTTCGAGTCGGGCAATAATTGGTATGCACAGGGACGCCATACCAAAGCCTTGAATTTATACTTGAAGGCACTTGAGGCAGCGCCGGAATCGCGCATTCTTGATAGCAAACTGAATTATGCCATTGGAAAAACATACTACCGCCTGGCAAAACTTTTCAGGTTAGTTCAATCGCAAAAATACACCCGCTATTTACAAGAAGCAAAGCGTTATATGCAAAGCTCGCTCGAGGATAACTCGGAAGCAGTTGGCGAAGGTAAAACCTGCCTCACGCTGATTCAGCTTTGCAATATTTCACTCGAGCTACATTCCTACGAAGAGCTCCGATCCTATTTAAAAATGCTTGAAGATTGCCGCGGAATTCCCGATTACGACATTGAGTTAGGGCTCCTGATGGTGGAAGCACGAACGGCTAAAATCGTTGAGCAGAACACCGACCAAGCCTTGGCGATTTTAGACCAAATGGAACAACAAAAATACCGCTGGCTGGCTCCAACCCATTATTTTGAGGCCCAGGTATTTCGGGCTGAGATTCTTTTTGAACTCGACAGCAATGAAACAGCCTTTGAACGGATAGAACAAGCAGCCGATTGGTTCTATGAGCGAAACGACTTCAACCAAGCCTTGAATGCTTATCAGCTTTGGATTCGAGAGCTGGCGGCGAACGATCGGTCCAACGACTACCTATCGCTACGACCCAGAGTCGATTCCCTTCAGCAGCAACTCTTTAGCGAGGCCGATCTTGAATTATTCGAAGAAGTAAAACAGCGCTATGAAACCGAAGCTTTAACCAATGAACTGGAGGAGGTTCATTCGAAAAGCATCAATCAGCGCAAGTATCTACTTCTGCTGGTTATTTTGCTCCTGAGTGTAATGATGATTTCTGGATTAATCTTCTACATCAATCATTTACGGAGCAAAAAAGCCCTACTGCAACTCGAAATTGAATCGGAACGAGCACGTCAATTAGCATGGGAAAATCAGGCACGTGAGGCAACAATTCAAAAACTAGAACTTGAACAAGAATTAATTCGGGAGATGAATCGAACCGCCATCTTGGAATCGGAGAAACTTCATCAACAAAAAATGATGGAAGCCTTGAGGCATCTGCAGCACGAGAACCTCCGGGTAAATTTAGCGAATCAGCTCCGAAACTACTCCCTCCTGCTAGTCCGTAAAAAGGATCGGGAGGAATTCGACCAGCTTATTCATCAACTCGAAGAGAATCAGCAAGATCAGGCAATAGAGCAATTTGAGCAAGTATTTACGCAAGCTTATGGCGATTTCTATTCCAAGTTAATTCAATTGAATCCCGACTTTGGACGAAACGAACTTCATTTAGCCGCCCTACTTCGACTCAATTTATCGAGTAAAGAAATTGCCGGTATTCTTAATACTAGCCAAGCTGCCATTGAAAAGACCCGTCATCAAATACGCCAAAAGCTTCAACTTAAACGTTCCGATTCCTTAACCACATTCTTAATGTCGCTCTAGGCAAGCCGGGAGAAAAATCATTAAGCATCGTAACTCACCAAAGAGTGGTTACAGCTCTATGCCGGATTTATTCATTTACAGATTGAATCGAAGGCATCGCGGAGGAATGAGGAGTCAAACAAAACACAAGCCACTGAATAACAGCAAACTAATCAAGTTTACCTAAGATTATTTGCACATCTTCCAATTTTCTTTTCCACCAATTATATTTGCTACTTTTGCGAAAACTAGAAAAAAGCATGAGTCAATTTATCGTTTCAGCCCGTAAATACCGCCCCACAACCTTCCACTCGGTGGTTGGACAAAAATCGATTACCACGACGCTTAAAAATGCAATAGAAAAACAAAAACTGGCTCATGCTTATTTGTTTTTCGGTCCACGTGGAGTTGGCAAAACCACCTGTGCACGAATTTTTGCGAAAACCATTAATTGTTTGCAGCCGACGCCTGAAATGGAAGCTTGTAATCAATGTGAATCGTGCAAGGGTTTTAATGAAAACCGATCCTATAATATCCATGAACTCGATGCAGCCTCGAACAACAGTGTGGAAGACATTCGGAGTTTGATTGAACAGGTTCGTATTCCTCCTCAAGTAGGAAAATACAGCACTTACATCATCGATGAGGTTCACATGCTTTCGCTAGCCGCCTTCAATGCTTTTCTGAAAACGCTTGAGGAACCACCGGCACATGCTATTTTTATTCTAGCCACCACCGAGAAACATAAAATTATTCCAACCATTCTGAGCCGCTGTCAGATATTTGATTTCAACCGGATTGAAGTGGCCGACATGGTGGATCACCTGAGTTACATTGCGGGAAAAGAAGGAATTAGCGCCGAACCCGAAGCCTTGAACATTATTGCACAGAAAGCCGACGGAGCCATGCGCGATGCGCTCTCCATCTACGATCAAATTGTAAGTTATTCCGGCGAAACCATCACCTATCAGCAGGTAATCGAAAATTTGAATGTACTCGATTACGAGTATTATTTTCGCTTAACCGATGCCTTTCTGGCAGCCGATTATGGAAGCAGTTTAATAATCTTGGACGAAATTTTGGCGAAGGGCTTCGACGGGCAGCATTTCTTGGTTGGCTTGGCAAAGCATTTCCGCGACTTGCTAATTTGCCGCAAGCCGGAAACCATTCAATTACTCGAAGTTGGAGCAGGAATCAAAGAAAAATACCTACAACAAGCGGTACAAGTCGAAGTTAGTTTTGCTCTCGAAGCCTTGAGCATTTGCAATCAGTTCGATATAAATTACCGCAGCAGCAAGAATACCCGTCTTCACATTGAGTTAGCCTTGCTGCAAATAGTTGGTTTAAGCCTGAAAAAAAAAAGCCCTGAGATAAGCGAGTCGCCGTCTTCGGCAAAAGAAAAGGAACCAGCAGCTGTTCCTGAGCGACCAGCTCCGCAGGCTGTTTCGGCGACCTCCAAGCCCGCGCCCACTCCTCCAGCTGCTGAGAAAAGCCCGGAGCCCGCACCAACACCGGTAAAATCGGAGCCAGTTGTTTCGCCCGCCAAACCCGAACGCAAACCTTCATCCATTCCAAGCCTCGATGCACTTTTATCGGGTCAAGCAAATGCCCAAGCAGCTAAAAAGGAAGTTGAACCAAAGGCTCAAACAGTAGTTGACTCAACGGAGCCAAAGGCTGATACAAGCGAACCGTTGAAAGATCAGCTTGAAGCCGAAGCCCTCGTTGCTGCCTGGAAACGTTTCCTCGATGAACTGGCCGAAGACGAGCCTCGACTGCACTCCTCCCTGCAAATTGTAGCGCCGCAAATCACCAAACCCCTTGCATTTGTGCTGAAAGTAGCCAACCAATCCATCCTCGAGTCGCTCGATGCAATTAAACCGAAATTAACGGAACGACTCATTCGGGAGTTACGGTTGAGCTCACTCGAAATAGTACTCGAGCAAGAGGAAGTGGAAAAAAGCGATCAACGCATTTACACCGCCGAGGATAAGTTTCAATTTCTATCGCGTAAAAATCCTCAGCTCCTTAAATTAAAACAATCCTTAGGACTCGATTTCGATTAATCGTCGTAAAACTCTTCTTCGTCGTCCATGCTGTACTTTTCAAGGAAATAGCGTTTTTTCCGCTCATTGGCAGGAACAATGGTCAAGGGAGGCTCCCCTTTTATCGTGTTTCGTCGGTCGTCGGCTTTCAAGTCTTTCAATCCAAAATTGAAGGCATCGTCCGAGGAAACAACAAAGAGATTATTTCGCTTGTACTCCATAAAATACCACTGTTCGCTACCTGCCTGAAAATAAGCGGTAAATTCATTGCTTACGCGGGTTTTCAGGAATTCAAATTTCGAAGGTGCAATTCGGTTGATTCCTTTTTTACCCATGTTTCCGATACTCACATCCTCGATAGACTCATAGGTCTTTTGCTCACTGTTCCAAGCCAGATGTATGTTGGTAAGCACCAAACTACTTTCGAGTAGTTCGGGTGTGCGGCGGTATTCACCATACATGCTTAAGTTCTTAAGCGCAGCATCGGCCTCTTCGACCGGAAGCAATTCATACATTGCTTTCAGAAAAATCTCATCGGATAAATCGGCCGCTTCCATTTCATAATTGCTAATCATTTTGTCGGCCATCAGATTGAGTATCGATTCAGGGAAATAAAAATCCATGACCATCATCAGGTTCATTTCCACCTCGTTCAAGGTCAAGTCGTGAACAATTTTCCCAGCAGAATGGATCTTGATTTGGCCTGCATACACTCCAATATCGATTAAACCTTCGGCCTCAAGCTTACAAGCATCCACCGATAAACTGAGCATAGGCCCGGGAGCATCGGGATTTTGCAACTTTTCATACGAAGCAATACGATAAGCGCGATCTGTTTTGTCGAAAGTAAGCAAGCCGGAAACCGTTATATGCTTGATATCGTCGCGTCGTTTGGGTTTACTCAGGAAGGACGAGTAAATATGAATGCTGTCTTTGTTCATAAACACCCCGGCTGCCAGGTAATTCTGTTCTTTATCGCGAATTTTCTCCCGGATTGGGATATAAATTTCGAGTGGATCGATTAGGGTATCGAAATAAAACCAGCCAGGATTTACCAATTCACAAGCATGAACCAAATTGGCGTGTCCTTCGAAATTGAGCCATTGAATGGGAGCATCGAGCTTAACCCTTCCCTGATAGCGGAAATGAGGAGATAAGGTAAAATTCTGTTCTTCCGGAATATCGGCCAAAGCATAGGTTTGGAGCGAATCGTTTACATCGATTACACTAAAGGAAATGGTTTGCTTCCGATTTTGCTCATCGATATAATCGTAACTACCCGAAGCGGTGTAGGATTTTCGTCCGAACACATTGATTTCCGCTTCATAAAATGTGTGATACCGATTGGCAGTATCTGCCACAATGCGAGCTTGTTCGAGAGTACGCATGGCAGCACCGGCGTCAATCGATACGATTCCATCGCCTGGCAAGAGTGCTGCATCGGCAACTAAAATCGTTTTAACCGATTGAGCTACCAGCAGGCTATCCTTGATTTTGTAATTCGCTAATGGAGCGTAAAAACGCAACGAGTCTTGTTTCGGATGGACGGAGATAAACTCGGCTCCCACATAATCGGAATCGATCAGTTTTTCGGCATCCATTTGCGCATTAACAATTACTGCTTTGTTGACCAAAGCGGCATCCATCAGGTCGAGTTCACTTTCGTCCATGTACCATTTAAACATATCGATGGTACTGATGTATTGCACCGGTGGAATTTGGATTAATCCCGAATCATTATTCAAAGTAAACTGTCCATATCGAGTAGTAAAATCGACTTTACCGGCTACATCATCAACCTGAAAATTAAAACCTTTCCCATCTTCTCTTTTCAAATTGAAGGATGAATTCTCCACTTCGAAAGCATTCGATGCATAGCTAAAGTCTTTCGAATTCATCTCGGCCCACAAAAATTCCATCATCCCTTGTCCTTCGACTTTTTCGGGTCGTAAGCGAAGCGCGCCGGTCATTTTTGCTTCGGCAAACATGGAGAAAGGGGTCTCTCTACTTTGAACAAAGAGCTGATTCTCGTATGGTTCCCAATGCTGATAGATTTGATTTCCGACAATGGAAGGATATTCAGGCGTTTGAATTTGCTGTTTCATTTCAAAACGCTGTGGATAAGCATTCATGGAATCGGGGTAAAAGATGAAGTCGTCGCACTCCGATCGAGACGTGAGATAATCTAACATTCCGCCTCCACGCAAGCCTCGATTGCTCAAATAAATCGTTTGAAAGTACCGGCCTTTATCCACATAAGTTGGATAGCCTATTTCCGGTGTTTGGGTAATAAATCCAAGCGATAAATCTTGTTGCACGCGCAAAGATTCTCTAAAGGGTGGGAAAATATTAGCCGAAGTAAATTCGCCGTCGAAGTAGAGCGATTTAGTTTCAAACTCGTCCAAACTATCGATGCTATACGGATCGATAGCAAAGTAGAAATCGTCCTTCCGATACACCCCACGCTGAATATGGGGCTTGTTGTAATACACATAGCTTGTTTTCCGACTATTAAAAATCGGGTATTCAGGCTGATAATTTCTACCGGATTTATTCCCGGGCAAGTCGATGATCAAATCGCCCGTAATGTCTTCGATAACGGTTCGAACTTGAACCAAAATCGGATTTTGATCTTTGTCGCGCGATTCGACCCAAATCCGGAGCGAATCGATATTATCCAAATCGACTTTAAAATTCTCGTAGCTAAATCGGAACGATTTTCCGTAAAAATCAAATTTCCCTGCTTCAACCTTTCCTTCGAACTCAAAGTCGCGGTTCTTTTTCATTAAAATCTCCCCTCGGCTGGGATAAATCACTACGTTTTGAGAGTCACTCAATTGAATAAGAGGCACGCCATAAATCTTCAAATCCTTGGTCAACAAATTTAGGCTTGCATTTTCTTTATTCCCCGGACTCGAATTCATGCTGATTACGTCGTAATCTTCTACTCCCGAAACAGCCCTTACATAATAAAAGAGTCGGTCGCGAAGGATAATTTTCTCGGTTTCTACCTGATAATGAATCACGCCTAAATACGAAAGACGCATTAACAATTGTCGAACAGGAGTGATCGGCATTCGAATGAAGTTTGCGTACTCGGTGGCCGTAAATTCTTTATCGAGGTATCGGTTGTAGTACCGTATAAGCCCGGAAAAAGGATGTTGAGCATCCTTCCCTTGAACCGCATAGTATCGCTCCGAGCTAAAATAGTGAGCCGACTCAAACACCGCTGTTCCCGATTCACCTCCTTTCATCATACTGAAAATGAGTCGAGGTTCTCCCACCTTCCAGAGGATTTGTTCAAAATCCATGTCGATTTGATGATAAGAATTCAAGAAAGGAGTTTGCGTTACGCCTTCGCCATCGCGTAGTAAAACTACTTCCTTCTTGTCGTTCGCATAGCGCATGGCAAGTCCCGGGTGGTAAATGCTATCCTGATTCAAGTAAATGGTAACTGCCGACCGGTCGCTCACAATACGGCCATCGCCGAAGGCAAATTCAGGCGATGCGCAGCGCATAAAAACCGTATCGTTTTGCTTAAAGGTAAGGTAAGCATCTTGCTTATCGGCACCAATACTCATGAAGCGATTCCCAAACATGGAAAAGCTGCCTGCATAATCGATGCCCGGGTAAATATCGGGAATCGTAATTCGGGCGGCATAGGTTACAAAACGCGGATAACTGATCCGTGTTTCGGAAGCTTGTGTAACAATTTTATCGGTTAGTTTTCCCAGTAGGTATTCATCGGAAAAACTTCGATGGATAAACTGAACCGAATCGGCCTCGTACATGGAGCGCTTTAGCTCAATGGAGTAATCATTCAGCAAAGCATGAACCGAGTCGGGCGAAAAGCCTGCATTTTCCCAGGTTACTTTTCCTCCTTCGCCATACCACACCATATCGATAGGATTGTAGTAACCCGATGTTGCGTTGATTCGGATACTATCGTCTTTGGCATAACAACTCAAATCGAGTTTCTCGAAACGGATCAGCAGTTCATCGTTGGCGAATTCGAACTGATAATCGGCACCATTCGACTTCCATTGGGCCGTATAATCGACCTCGGTGCGATAGATAAAATCGCCCTGAATGAGCATGTAGGTGGAAAAGAAGAAGGATTCGATTTTATTGAGCTGAAAATTTCGCTTATCGAGCATGTATTCTAGGGCATTTTGCCATTCGTTCCGCGATTCTTGGTCGATAAGGCCTTCGTTCAGGGCCAGTAGCACTTGCAAGTACGAAGCAAAGTGTTCTCCTCTCCCCCGTTTTTTAAGCAGAGCCACCGAATGATTCCGAATCGTTTCGATATCGTAGGCAGTAAAAGATCCGCCTAAATAATGTTCTTCGAATTGTTTATAAATATCTTTTCCTGGTGGCTTATCGCTCGATTCGACGAAGGACTTTAGTTCTTTAAGAAACTTTTCGGGCTCTTCGCTAAACTCGGTAATTCTCCGTTGAGCTACCGACTGAAAAGACAGGAACAGAATGATTAGAAGTAAGAATAGCCTGGGCTGATGAGTCATGTACCCTATTTTTTTTGAAATGAAATAGCCGACCACTTATTTTTACACTTATGGTTGCGATAGGTAAGTCGATGACGATTGGCTTCGTCGATTAAATCCTGCGCATCGCTTAAAAAGAATCCGCTAATAATTAGAATGCCGCCGGCACGTAAGGAACGTGCATAATAGCTCATATCGTGTATCAGCACATTTTTATTGATGTTTGCGAGGATAAAATCATATTCATCGGAACGTAAAAAATTCGCCTCGCCTCGCTCCACCTGAATATGTGCACAGCGGTTCAGTCGGACATTTTCCCGTGCATTTTCGACCGAGTTTTCATCGATATCGAAAGCATCGATGGATTTTGCGCCTTTTTTAGCAGCGAGGATGGCTAACACGCCCGTTCCGGTTCCCATATCGAGTACCCGCTTCTGATTAAAATCGGTATCCAGGCAATATAAAATCATGAGCTCGGTAGTTTGATGATGCCCGGTTCCGAACGACATTTTAGGATTGATGAGGAGTTCGTGCTCCATATCGGGCAATTTGGGATGGAAATCGGCCCGTATGTGCACCCTATCCTGAATCACGACCGGGTCGTAATTCTTTTCCCATTCGCTGTTCCAATTTTGAAACGGAATTTGTTTGACTTGCATTTCTAAGCGATTACTCTCCAACAGCTTTTTAAGCGCTTCCAAATTTCCGTCGTCGAACGATTGGCTTGGAATGTAGGCCTTTATTTGATTCTCCTCTTCCATCACGCTTTCGAAATCGGCTACTGATAATTCAGCCATGATCCATTCTTTTAATTCCTCGGAAAGAGAAGACACATCGACACTTAATTCCGTATATTCCATAGTATTTGAATTTTAACGAATACAATTTAAGGTTGATACCCGGGGTAAAATACCACTATTTCTATTTGATTTGATTTTGTACAAATGTAAATTTTTAGCAAGTTACCAGAAATTATTCGAAGCAGATTATTTTGTATTTCATTAAAAATAAATAGATTTGCAGCCCATTAGAGCTTAGGCTCGAAAAGCTATATTTTAAAAAGCTAACAACCTGTTAATCGGGGAGATAAGCGTTTAACGAGAAACTGGAAATATAAATTATATCGCAATGAAGCAAGGAATACATCCCGAAAATTATCGCTTAGTGGTTTTCAAAGATATGTCGAACAACGAGCAGTTTATTACTAAATCGACCGCTCCTTCGAAAGAAACCATCGAAGTGGATGGAGTGGAATACCCACTAATCAAACTTGAAATTTCGAACTCTTCTCACCCTTTCTACACCGGTAAAATGAAATTGGTGGATAGCGCAGGACGTGTTGACAAGTTCATGACGAAGTACCAAAAGCATTTGCAAAACAGGAAAAAATAATCCCTATCAAGGGTGGTGTCGGGCTGAAACCGACTGCCATGAGTTTATTTCCGCAACCTATCCGCTCTGCGAGGGTTTCGCAAAATAATCTCCAAAATTCCATAAAAAAAGAGGCTGTTTAATCCATAAACAGCCTCTTTTTTTTAAACTTGCTTCTCCTCATTTTAAGCCTAATCACTACCATGAACTACCTATTATTCGACGACCCTCAACGAGTGCATCTCTTACCCCTGGCAGCTACCCGACCCATTGCCGATTTTCGAATCGGAATCCTTACCCTCCGCGAAAAATGGAACCTGGCATTGGGAAGCATCTGTTCAATACTCACCGAATCCTACCTTCAATCCAAGTATCCTGCTCATTGGGGAAAAGAGAATCTCCTCATTAATGGACGATTATTCCCCAGCCCCGAATTACTCGAGCTAATCGAAACACTTGAACCGGAACAAAAACTGGTGCAGGGAGATACGATTCTGGCAGTGCGAACCTCGCAGCAAAATATCGAATCGTTTGAAACGCTCCAAGAACTGAAACTTAGCGTAGTGGAAACAGCCATTGCCTTACCCCAAATCAAGAACCTGTGGGACATCTTTCAAATGAATGGCACTTGGATCGAATTTGATTTTATCAACCTGACCAAAAACCGTAAATCGGCACCCATTCCCCCAAGTATTCAAACCATTAACCCGGAAAATATTTTTATCGAAGAAGGAGCCACCCTGCACTTTTCCACTTTAAATGCATCCTCCGGTCCAATCTACATTGGAAAAAACAGCGAAGTAATGGAGGGTTCTCTCATTCGCGGACCCTTTGCACTGCTCGACCACTCCGCAACAAAACTAGGCACCAAAATCTATGGTCCAACCACGATTGGCCCTCATTCCAAAGTGGGAGGCGAACTTAACAATGTGGTCGTTTTTGGCTATAGCAATAAAGCGCACGATGGTTTCCTTGGGAATGCTGTTCTGGGCGAGTGGTGTAATATTGGTGCCGATAGCAATAACTCCAACTTAAAAAACAACTATGCCGATGTAAAAATCTGGAGCTATGCTACCGAAAACCTCATCAGCAGCGGGCTGCAGTTTTGTGGACTCATCATGGGCGATCATTCCAAGTGCGCCATTAATACCATGTTTAATACCGGTACCGTGGTGGGAGTAAATGCCAATATTTTCGGAGCCGGATTCCCCCCTACTTTTGTCCCTGATTTTAGCTGGGGAGGTGCCGACGGATTTAAAAACTACACCCTTCGTGTAGCGCTCCATGTAGCTAAATTGGTGATGCAACGACGAGCAATCGAATTGAGCAAAGCCGATATCGAAATCTTAACCCATATTTACGAAAACACGCAGCACCTGCGATCTTAATCGGCCATTATTTGTTGGTAAAACTGACAGAATGTCGTATTTAAAAAGATGCAGCATTTTTGTAAGTTTTAGTCCAACTCACACTTAAGAAAAGCAAGATGAATTTTGATGATATTATTGACGAACAAGAAGATGAATTTATTTCGCTGTTTCCTTTCGAGGACATGAACAGCATGAATGCAGGAAGAAAGCCCAAGTCCTTGCCGATTCTGGCACTTAAAAACACCGTTCTTTTTCCCGGTGTCATTTTGCCCATATCGGTTGGGCGCCACAAATCCTTGCAGCTCATTAGGGAACAACATCGCGCCGACAAATTGATTGGTTGTTTAACGCAAACGCAGTCGGATATTGACAATCCAAACCCCGAAGACCTGTATCAAATTGGAACGGTTGCCAAGATTCTCAAAATTATTGAATCGCCCGATGGCTACACTACCGTAATCCTTCAAGGTAAGCGACGATTCAGGGTTATTGAAATGGTTCAAACCGAGCCATACTTTAAGGCCAATGTTACCTACGTAAAAGAGAGTTCAACCGTTTCCGATCCGCGTGAATTTCATGCAGTAATGAGTTCCATCAAGGATTTGGCCTTGCAAATTGCTGCTTCCCTCCCTCAAGGGAGCGACGAGGTGCAATACGCCCTGAAAAACATCAAGTCCGATCACCAACTCATCAATATCATTTCGAATTTTCTCGAAGCTCCAGCCGACCAGAAACAAGAGATCTTGGAATTGACATCGATTGATGAGCAGGCTATGAAAACGCTGACTCATGTGCAGCGGCAAGCACAAATTAATCAGCTGAAAAACGAAGTACAGGCCAAGGTTAAAAAGGAAATCGACCAGCAACAACGAGAATATTTTCTGCATCAGCAAATGCGGACTATCCAGGAAGAGTTAGGACAAGGTGGTCCCGATTCCGAAATTGAAGAAATGAAGGCTAAAGCGGCCGATAAGAAATGGAATACGGCAACTGCAGAGCGCTTCGATAAAGAATTGACTAAGCTGAGTCGAACCAATCCGGCCTCGCCCGAATGGAGTATCCAGATTAATTACCTCAATACGCTGCTCGACCTTCCGTGGGACGAATATTCGTCCGACAATTTCGACCTACACCATGCCAAAAATATCCTCGATCAGGATCATTTCGGCTTGGAGAAAGTGAAAGATCGCATACTCGAGCATTTAGCAGTTCTTAAGCTGAAAGGCGATTTAAAATCGCCCATTCTCTGCTTGCATGGCCCTCCCGGCGTTGGAAAAACCTCTTTAGGAAAATCCATTGCGCGAGCCATTGGTCGAAGTTATGTTCGTATTTCCCTCGGTGGATTGCACGACGAATCGGAAATTCGAGGTCATCGGAAAACATACATCGGAGCCATGCCGGGACGCATCATTCAAAATATTCGAAAAGCAGGTAGCGGAAATCCGGTATTTGTGCTCGACGAAATCGACAAAGTAGGATCCGATTTCCGAGGCGACCCTTCATCGGCCTTGCTCGAAGTGCTCGACCCGGAACAAAACAACAGCTTCCACGATAATTACCTGGAACTCGACTACGACCTTTCCAAGGTTATGTTTATTGCTACAGCGAACACAACCTCCACCATGGCTCCGGCCCTGCTCGACCGGATGGAATTGATCGATGTAAGCGGGTATTTAGTGGAAGAAAAGGTAGAAATTGCGAAACGCCACCTTATTCCCAAGCAATTGGAAAATCATGGGTTGAGCAAACAACACCTCAGCTTCCCCAAAAAAATCGTTGAACTAATTATCGAGCAATATACCCGTGAATCGGGAGTAAGACAACTGGAAAAGAAATTTGCTAAAATCTGTCGCCATGTAGCCAAGCTTGTGGCATCCGACCAGGATTATACCACCAAGGTATCGGAGACCTTCCTCTCAGAAATCTTAGGACCACCGGAATACCTCAAAAACTCGTATCAAACGAACGAATCGGCAGGAGTGGTTAATGGTCTTGCCTGGACTGCTACCGGAGGTCAGCTCCTCTACATTGAGACCAGCCTCAGCAAAGGGAAAGGTAACCTAACCCTCACCGGGAACTTGGGAAATGTGATGAAAGAATCGGCGGTTATTGCTTTGGAGTATTTAAAGTCGCACTGCGAAAACTTAAGCATCGATCCGGAAATCTTCGACAACTACAACATCCACTTGCACGTCCCTGAAGGAGCAATTCCAAAGGACGGTCCATCGGCCGGAATTACCATGGCAACTTCGATGGCCTCAGCCTTCACCCAACGAAAAGTGAAAAACCAACTTGCCATGACGGGAGAGATAACCTTGAGGGGTAAAGTGCTACCTGTAGGAGGAATCAAAGAAAAGATTCTGGCGGCCAAGCGAGCAAACATCAAGGAGATTGTTATTTCGGAAGAAAATAAAAACGACATTTCGCAAATTAAGGAAGACTACATTAAAGGTCTTACCATTCATTATGTGAAAGATATACTCGACGTACTTGAATTAGCCTTAACTCAGGAAAAAGTCAAAAACGCTCGAAAGCTCTAAAAAAAAGCCCGACTACTCCGTCGGGCTTTTTTTTACTCATTTATTTCATTGTATGGACAAGGCTGAGGACCTTTTTGGTAACCTAAAATCAGGTAATCGTCCGCGGGAAGTGTCTGTTCCTTTCAGACCTTTCATCCTGGGGACGAAACTCATCAGCCTAAACATTAATCCGGGCCTTAGGCAATCACCTTGCCTTTAAGAATAACTTTTTCAATTAAATTACTGCCAAAGGAATAGGGAATAAATTCGTAACCCGGAATCTCTTTCGTGATAAACACGTTGGCAATTTTCCCTTTGGCAATACTCCCATGCGTTTCGGATAAACCCATGGCATAAGCTGTATTTTTCGTTACGGCATTAAATACTTCCTCCGGCAATAGTCTTAATTTAATGCATCCGAAGGAGCAAATCAGGCTCATGTTGCCGCTTGGAGCTGATCCCGGATTAAAATCTGAGGCCAGTGCGAGCGGAAGGCCAGCATCGATCATTTTGCGAGCGGGCGGGTCAATCATTCCTAAAAAGAATGCGGCACCCGGCAAAAGAGTGGGCATGGTATCCGAATCTAATAAAGCTTCGATTTCGGCATCGCCAGTAAATTCGAGGTGATCGACCGAAAGGGCCTGGTACTTCACACCCGCCTGAATACCACCCGAGTAATCGAGTTCATTCGCATGTATTTTAGCCCGCAAGCCATGTTTCATCCCAGCCAGGAGAATCCGTTCGGTTTCTTCGACGGTAAAAAAGCCTTTATCGCAAAACACATCAATGTAATCGGCCAATTCCTCGGCAGCAACCAAAGGAAGCATTTCGTGAATCACCATATCGACAAATTCCGATTGCCGGCCTTTGTACTCCGCCGGAACGGCATGGGCTCCCAAAAAGGTAGACACCACGGTCAAGGGTGCTGTTTCCTTAATCCGTTTAATTACACGCAGCATTTTCAATTCATCTTCAACTGTAAGGCCATAGCCCGATTTTATTTCGACAGCGCCTGTTCCCAGTCGAACAATTTCATCGATGCGTTTCATCGACTGGCGATAAAGCTCATCTTCCGACGTTTCGTGAAGCAACTTGGCAGAATTAAGAATCCCACCACCGCGTTTAGCAATTTCCTCGTAGGACAAACCTTTTATTTTATCGATGTATTCAATTTCACGACTGCCGGCATACACCAAATGCGTATGCGAATCGCAATACGACGGGAAAACTAATTTCCCGCTGGCATCGATGATGGTTTCTGCCTCGTAGGTGCAGCGGTCCATCGGACCAAAATCGACAATTGTTTCGCCTTCCATGAAAAGAAAGGCATTTTCAATGGATGGTAAATGAGCCATTGATTCGCCGGCAATCCAGGGGCGGTGCTCTTCTTCAACTTGCACCAGTTTTTTAATATTGGTAATTAGTATCGACATACCCTTCAGTTTGATTCTACATCGCACGAAATTACAACTTTGTAAACGGACTCACCCTTAAAAAAATCGATAAATCATTACTTTTGTCGAATGGTCGATGACCTATCATCATTACAAACTCAGCCTTAACAAATTAAAGCATGAAAATATCCTATCAGTGGTTAAAAGAATATTTACCAGAACTGCCTTCGCCTGAAAAAACAGCTCAAATCTTAACCAACATCGGCTTGGAAGTCGAATCGATGGAAAAGCACGAATCCATTCCGGGAGGATTGGCAGGATTTGTCATTGGCGAAGTTATTCGATGCGAGAAGCACCCCAACGCCGATACCCTGAGCAAAACCATTGTGAATATTGGAAATGATACTCACCTCGATATTGTGTGCGGAGCACCCAACGTGGCTGCCGGACAGAAGGTCGTTGTTGCAACCGTGGGAACAACCATTTACCTGAAAGACGACAGTTTTCGCATTAAGAAATCCAAAATTCGTGGCGAAGTTTCCGAAGGAATGATTTGTGCCGAAGATGAGTTGGGTCTGGGGAATAACCACGATGGTATTTTGGTATTAAGCGATGATCCGCAGCCGGGATTACCCGCACGCGATTACTTCCGCATCGACAGCGATTACCTGTTCGAAATCGGGCTTACTCCGAATCGCATCGATGCCGCCTCGCATTATGGAGTGGCTCGCGACCTGGCTGCCTTTCTGGGGCAAGACCATAAAATCGAATTACATCAACCCTCGGTCGAATCGTTTAAGGTTGATAATCACGATCGAGTGATTGAAGTTGACGTACAAAAACCCGAAGCTTGTGTTCGCTATTCCTCCCTCAGTATTAGTGGCGTAAAAGTGACTGAATCGCCAGAATGGCTTAAAAAGAAACTACAAAGCATTGGTCAGAAACCCATCAATGCGGTGGTCGATGTAACTAATTTTGTGTTGCACGAAATTGGGCAACCCTTGCATGCCTTCGACGCCGACCAGATTGTTGGCAACAAAGTGGTGGTTAAAAGCCTGGCTGATAAAACCCCGTTTGTTTGTTTAGACGATTCGGTTAAAGAACTCAGCAGCGACGACTTAATGATTTGCAACGAAGCCGGAGGCATGTGCATTGCCGGTGTTTTTGGAGGAAAAAACAGCGGTGTAACCTTCGAAACACAAAACGTCTTTCTGGAAAGTGCATGTTTCGATTCCGTTTTTGTGCGTAAGACTGCCCGGCGTCATGGATTAAATACCGATGCCTCCTTCCGATTCGAACGAGGCAGCGATCCGGAAATTACCCTCTGGGCTCTCAAACGAGCTGCTCTGCTTATTCAAGAGATTGCCGGAGGAACCATTAGTTCGCCCATCGACGATTGGTATCCGAATCCGGTTCCACGGGCCGAAGTAAACCTTAGCTATGCACATCTCGACCGTTTGGTTGGCAATTCGATTGAACGCGATCTGGTTAAACAAATCCTCAAAGGATTGGAGATTCAAATCCTAAGTGAATCGAACGACGCGTTAAACGTAAGTGTTCCTGCCTATCGGGTTGATGTGAAAAGAGAAAGCGATGTAATTGAAGAGATTCTGCGCATATACGGATACAACTACGTGCAAATCGCTCGACAGGTTCGATCGACCTTGAATCATTGGCCCAATCCGAACCCTTATCAGTTTAAGGAAAAAATTGCCGACTGGCTGGCAGCCAACGATTACAACGAAATGATGTGTAATTCCCTTTCGAAAGCTGCCTACTACGATTCTCTCCAAGAGCTGAAACCCGAAAACCTGGTGCGAATCTTAAATCCTTTAAGTCAAGATTTAAACGTACTCCGTCAGGACCTCCTTTTCGGAGGATTGGAAACCATTGCTTATAATGCCAACCGGAAAAACCCCGTGCTCCAATTATTCGAATTTGGAAACACCTATCGCTACGATGCATCGGTACAAGCCGATAATCCTTTGAGAAAATATAAGGAAGAAGAGCATTTAGGACTTTTCATCACCGGTGCAGAAGCTTCGGGCAATTGGCTGAATAAAGAATTCCGAAGCGATTTCTATCACCTAAAAACAACCGTTGATCTATTGCTGAAGCGCATGGGAGTTTCGGCAGCACGACTTGAAAGCAAAGAGCTAAACGATGAGCTTTTCCTTTATGGCTTGAGTTTCAGCATTCAAGGAAAAACTCTAGTCGATTTAGGAGCCGTCCATCCGGCTCTTTTACAGCGCTTCGATCTACAAGATCCGGTGTACTATGCTCGCTTCCATTGGAATGAAGTTTTTCGAATCGCTAAACAGCATCAGATTCAATTCTCCGATTTACCTAAATTCCCCATGGTACGCCGAGACCTGGCCATGATTCTGGATCAATCAGTCACGTTTGATTCGCTCGTAAACATTGCCCAAAAACTGGAAAAGAAACTACTACGAAAAGTAACCATCTTCGATGTGTACCAAGGGAAAAACATCCCCGAAGGGAAAAAATCGTATGCCTTAAGTTTTTATTTGCAAGACGACTCCAAAACACTGAACGACAAATACATCGACAAGGTTATGAATCAGTTCATGTCGGCCTTCGAGAAAGAATTAGGAGCACAGATTCGGTCCTAAGGAATTTTCAACACGACCTGTAGGATTCAACATTTCGAGGCTGGGATGGATGGGAGGATTTGGATTTAAAATTCAAGATTTAAAATTCAAAATTAGGAGCACAGATTCGGTCCTAAGGAATTTTCAACATGACCTGTAGGATTCAACATTTCGAGGCTGAGATGGACGGGAGGATTTGGATTTAAAATTCAAGATTTAAAATTCAAGATTTAAAATTTAAAATTCAATCACGATTCGTTGGGATTGAGTTCTAATGGTTAATTTCTTCGCTTGAAGAAGATTAAATCCTCCGATTCAAAATCGATTTCCCAATCCGACGAAGCTCTCAAGGTTGCTAGTTTTTCTTCGTATGCTTCTTTCTTAAGCGGATAGGTATCGATAGGACGTGTTAGCAAGACGAGGTAATCGGTTTGCTCGTTGTAGAACGGAAACAAATATATTGAATCCCTGAAAGCCAGTCGATTAGCCAAGACATTGTGAGCACTTACCACCGCATCGACGGGCACTTGCTTCAAGTCTTTTTGCACTTGGCGCACATCCAATTGCCTTTCCCAATGCGGTCCGTAATAAAAGCGAATGTGAGAACTGTGGTAGTATTGACTGCGTGTAGGGCTATCGAGCAAATGGATGGTAACGTAAAAACTGCTGATAAGAAACCCAATGAATAGGGGTCGGAAGAATTTTTTAAACTGAAAATCTTTCAAGCTCAGAAACAGAGCCAGACTAATTAAGGGAACCAGTTCAATGGAGTAGTGATACAAAACACCCCACTTTACAGGGTCGTTATTCAATAATTTTTGGCCTAAAATGGGCAAAGCCATCCATAAAATAGCCGGTTTAAAGAAGAAGAAAACGCCACCGGACAGCAACAGGAAAAAGTGCAACTCCGATTTAATTCCTGCCGCATGGGCATACTGACCGCCAGCCGGAGCTTCGAACAGGAGGGCGAAATATTTGTCGGGATTTGCGAGGGCATCTTTAATCAGATGAAGGATTCCACCGTCTAACACTTGATAATGATTATGCTGATACGCTTGCCCGTCGGCAGCCCAGGGCATCAGAACCTTCATAATCAGCAAAAAAACAAACACAGAAGCGACTGAGAACCAAGCAGCCATTTTTCGCTGCGAGGCATCGCGCCAAAACTGGAAACCCAAACCCATGGAAAGAAAAATGCTCCACAGGGCCATATTTTCTTTGCTAATCCAAATCAAAGCCAAGTAGATCCAGGCAGCAGGATATTCTTTTTTCGAAAAATGATAAAAAAGCCACGGCACTAACATGGCCGCGATAACATTATCGTGATAATCGAAACTCAAGGCGGAGAAGATGCCCCAAAGGCTGTAGAAATGAACTTGAGCCCAGGCTGCAATCTTGTCGGATTGAAACCAATTTCGAGCTAAAAAAAAGATTCCAATTCCTCCCCAAACCATGCTCATGATTTGGAATATCAATAAGGTGTAACTACCAAATAAGAACTGAAAAGGGGAAACTAAAACAGGTAACAAACAAAAATGGTCGCCCAGAATATTCCCAAAAACTTTGTCGGGGAACATGAGTGTGGTTTCGTTCCATCGGCCTTGCATGTAATCGAACATAGCATTGTTCCGAATCCCCAAATCGTGAGCAAAAGTTCTGAAGTTGAAATGATTGACCAACGACAAGCTCGAATAAATGAGCAGAAACAAGAGGGCAATCCAAACATAAGA
Source organism: uncultured Bacteroidota bacterium (assembly GCA_937954085.1). Taxonomy (GTDB): domain Bacteria; phylum Bacteroidota; class Bacteroidia; order Bacteroidales; family M50B96; genus M50B96. The sequence goes on along the minus strand of CALGAK010000024.1, from coordinate 62,549 downwards.
AGGGAGCCGTAGTGAGCGGAAAGCATAGCGGAATCGGAACATATTGAAAGAAAAGTTTTGGCAAATGAATCGGAAGCAAGTTTACGAAAAAGAAGGAGAAGGTGGGATGTTCGCCAATGATTTCACTATCCTTCCTTATGCGACATTCATCCTCAAAAAATCTTAAAGAACCTTTCTTGTTACATGAACCATATTCCTACTTTTGCGCACATTAAAATCCGAACACTATGATTCACATAAACACCAACTTTACAGCCGATTTTTACACTCCAACGGAATGGGAAGCCTTATTGCCCGAAGGTGAAAAAGCGTTGAACACCTTGTACGAGGGGACCGGAGCCGGAAATGAGTTCCTGGGTTGGTTAAATTTACCCGGCAACGTGACCACCGACACCTTGCAAGAAATTCAAAGTCAGGCAGCGAAGCTCCAAAAAATATCCGACTATGTTGTTATCATAGGTATTGGTGGTTCTTATTTGGGTGCACGTGCGGTGATTGAAGCGTTGTCGAACTCGATCAGCCATAAAAAAGAAGGAGCCGATTACCCCCAAATCCTTTACGCTGGTCATCAGCTTTCGGGCGACTACCTCCACGAACTTGTTCATTTCCTCCGCGATAAACGATTCTCACTCATTTCAATTAGTAAATCGGGCACCACAACCGAACCGGCCATCGCCTTCCGAATTCTGAAAAATCTTTTAGAGAATCAAGTTGGAAAGGATGGTCTGTCGGAACGAATTGTAGCTGTAACCGACGCAAATAAAGGAGCCCTTCGGATGCTCACAAATGAACTTGAGTTACCCAGCTACGTTATTCCCGACAATGTAGGCGGTCGCTTCAGCGTGTTTACTCCTGTAGGATTATTACCCATTGCAGCCGCCGGTTTCGACATTGCCGAACTTATTCGAGGGGCCCGTGAAATGGAAGCCAACCTTTTCAACCATCGTTCGGTGGAATCCAATCCGGCTTTACACTATGCTCTTACCCGGAATCTCTTGTATCGAAAAGGTTTCACCAACGAAGTAATGATCAGTTACCACCCCAAACTAGCTTATTTGAGCGAGTGGTGGAAACAACTCTATGGCGAAAGCGAAGGTAAAGATGGCAAAGGGATTTTTCCGGCATCGGTTCAATTCACCACCGACCTGCACAGCATGGGACAATACCTTCAAGATGGAAAACGGAACCTTTTCGAAACCATTCTGCGCGTTAAACAAGGAAATTATTCTCCCGAAATACCCATGGGCGCCGACGATTTTGACCAACTGAATTACCTCGCGGGCAAATCGCTCGATTGGGTGAACGAAATGGCCGATAAAGGAACCTTACTCGCGCACCTCGACGGAGGAGTACCACCCATCCAAATTGAGATAGACCGACTCGACGAGTTTCATTTAGGGCAATTATTGTTTTTCTACGAAGTGGCCTGCGGAATCAGTGCCTACCTCCTTGGGGTGAATCCCTTCGATCAGCCTGGAGTGGAAGCCTACAAGAAGAACATGTTCGCCCTACTTGGGAAGCCCGGCTTCGAAAAAGAAAATCAAGCACTCAAGGCGCGCTTGGGCTAATTCATTCTTTGTCGCTTTTCTTTTAACAAAGCATCATAAACTTAGCCCTGGTACGTTTGATTCCATATCAAAAGTTTAAATTTGCAACATGCTATCAATCAAATCACTTTCGCCGCTCTTGTGGTTGACCCTTTTATTGGCAACCTTTTCGTGCAGCGAGTACCAGAAAGTACTCAAATCGTCGAATTACGACCTCAAACTTGAAAAGGCAAACGAGTATTTTGTCGAACAAGAGTATGCCAAAGCCATTGCACTCTACGATGAGCTTTTAACCATTTATAAAGGTACTGCTCAGTCGGAAGATATATACTTCTCCTACTCCTATTGCCATTTCCACACAAAGGACTACCTCCTGGCAGGACACTATTTCAGTTCCTTTGCCAACACCTTTCCGAATAGTCCAAAGGCCGAAGAGGCTGAATACATGGCGGCCTACTGCTACTACAAGGATTCTCCGCCCTCAAGCCTCGACCAAACCTTTACCTTGAAAGCGATTACCGAGATGCAAGCCTTCATCAATCGGCACCCAGGAAGCGAGCGCGTGAAAGAAGCTAATGAAATTATCGATCGCCTTCGGTCAAAATTAGAGGACAAATCCTTCCAATCGGCAAAACTCTATTACGATTTAGGCGATTACAAAGCCTCCATTGCTGCCTTGAAAAACTCCCTGAATGAATATCCCGACTCCCGTCACCGCGAAGAAATCACCTTCCTCATCTTAAAATCGTCCTATCTGCTTGCAGCAAACAGCATTGAAGAAAAAAAATTAGAGCGATACAAAAATACTGAGAAAGAATATTATACCTTTGTTGCCGCTTTTCCAGAGAGCTCTTACTTAAATGAAGCTCAACGTTTCAAACAACAAACAGAAGAATTCCTGACTAGCATTAAATAATTCTAAACCAATTTCTTATAAAGACCAAAGGATTTATATGATGGATTATAAAAAAACCACTGCTTCGCCAACTACCATTACCCGAAATGTGGAAGAATTAGAAGCCAAAACCGGCAACATCTACGAAACATTGGCAATTTTATCCAAACGTTCGAATCAAATTTCTTCTCAAATCAAAGAGGAATTGAGCAAAAAACTCGAAGACTTCGCCACCTTCACCGATAACCTCGAAGAAGTATTCGAAAACAGGGAACAAATCGAAATCTCGAAATACTACGAGCGTCTGCCTAAAGGAACACTCATTGCCATCGAAGAAATCCTGAACGACGAAATTTATTTCAGGATAGCCGACGATACTCAAAACGCATAAGCCCTCTTTCAGGGTTGGGGAAAAACCGCAAACCTATTCACCTTTCCTTAAACTTTAAGCGAATGGAACATAAGCTTCAGGGGAAAAAAATTATTCTGGGAATAACAGGAAGTATAGCTGCTTACAAAGCAGCTATTCTTTTAAGATTACTAGTGAAAGAAGGAGCCGAGGTACAAGTCCTCATCACCCCGGCCGGAAAAGAGTTTATTACTCCGGTTACACTATCGGCGCTTTCAGGGAAACCCGTCGAAAGCGAGTTTTTTGTAAACTCAAACGGAAGCTGGAACTCTCACGTCGATCTGGGGCTGTGGGCCGACCTCATGATCATAGCTCCCTGTTCTGCTAATACCCTCGGCAAAATGGCCAACGCCATAGCCGACAACCTCTTAATCACTACCTACCTGTCGGCAAAATGTCCGGTTTTTATCGCTCCGGCAATGGACCTCGATATGTACGCTCATCCGGCCAATCAACGTAACATCGACATTCTTCGTTCATACGGAAATCGGATTATTGAACCCGCTTCGGGCGAACTAGCCAGCGGACTCTACGGTAAAGGTCGCATGGAAGAACCCGAAGTAATTCTGGCTAAAACGGTGGAATATTTCGAAACGCAACAAACTTTTTCCGGGGTAAAAGCACTCATCACAGCCGGACCCACCTACGAAGCAATGGACCCCGTCCGATTTATTGGAAACTATTCATCGGGCAAAATGGGCTACGCTCTGGCTCACGAACTAGCCCATCAAGGCGCAGAGGTGTACCTGGTTTCCGGTCCGAGCACTCAAAGCGTAAACCTTCCCAATATTCACCGCATCGATGTTACCTCGGCCGATGACATGTTTCGCGAAAGTGTGCAAGTTTTCCCAAGCATGAACCTGGCCATCATGGCAGCCGCCGTTGCCGACTTCACTCCCGAAGTTCAACATAACCAAAAGATTAAGTCAGGTAACGATACCCTTACACTAAAACTAAAACCCACACGCGACATAGCCGCCGAGCTGGGCCAATTAAAAAACAGCGAACAGTTTTTGGTTGGTTTTGCTTTAGAAACAGAAAATGAGCTTGAGAATGCTCAAAAAAAATTGAGAAAGAAAAACCTGGATCTCATCGTTCTCAATTCACTCAATGTGCCCGGAGCCGGTTTTAACACCGATACCAACCAGGTTAAAATAATCGATCGCAACAATAATGTTACACCCTTTGAGTTAAAATCCAAGCAAGAAGTAGCCGCCGATATCCTTTCCCAGATTAGGAAATCATTGACACTTCCAACCTAGTTTTCTACCTCAAACTATCCTGAATGATATCCGTTACCATGCAGCAAGTACACAAATTGATTTTACTCCTCTCCTTGCTTCTAATCGCAGGCCAGTCGAAACTGTGGTCGCAGGAATTGGATTGTAAAGTGCAAGTAACTTCTCAGCAAATTCAAGGTACGAACAAACAAATCTTCCGAACACTCCAAAGTGAACTCTTCGAATTCATCAATAATACCAAATGGACCAATCATGTGTTTGGTCCCGAAGAACGGATCGATTGTAACCTCATGATTACTATCACCGACGAAATTTCAGCCGACGAATTCAAAGGTCGAATCTCCATTCAAGCTCGTCGTCCGGTTTATAATTCGAATTACAACTCCGTGCTTATCAACTATGTCGATAACGATTTCCACATTCGGTATGTCGAATTTGATCCCCTACTTTACAATGAATCGGGGAGCAACTCGAATTTAATTAGTACGGTTGTTTATTGGATCTACATCATTATTGGGCTCGATTACGATAGCTTCGGACTTGAGTCGGGAACCGAGTTTTTTGAGATAGCCGAATCCATTGTAAACCGAAGTCAAAACGCACCGGAACGCGGCTGGAAATCCTTTGAATCGCTTCGGAATCGCTACTGGCTGGTCGAAAATCTCCTGAACAACCGCTACGAAGGAATCCGCCAATGCTATTACAATTACCATCGATTAGGCTTGGACATCATGAATAACAAGGCAGCCGACGGTCGCATGCAAATTGCTGAAAGCTTAACCCTGCTCCAGCAAGTCCATCGGGATAAACCAGGTTCTTTTCTGATGCAGATTTTCTTCGACGCTAAAAACGACGAGCTGGTCAATATCTTTTCGGAATCCTTTCCCGAAGAAAAAAACCGGGTCATACAAATTCTAACTGAAGTAGATCCGTCGAATGCCTCCAAATACACCAAACTCAATGAGCAAAGTGGAGGAAGCTCTCCTGGCACCGGCACCTCCAGTCCTCGAACGCCCATTGGCGGAATGCGTTAATACCTCTAGCTATGCTTCGTTCACTCCTTATTCAGGATTTCATACTCATCGACTACCTGGAGATTGATTTTCGTACCGGGTTGAACATAATTACCGGCGAAACAGGTGCCGGCAAATCGATCATTCTCGGAGCTTTAGGTCTCCTTCAGGGTAATCGGGCCGACACAGAAAGCTTAGGAGATAAGAACAAAAAATGCATCATCGAAGCACGATTCAACCTTAACCAAGGCCATTTGAAATCGCTGTTCGAAAAACTGGAACTCGATTACGACACCGATTGCATCCTTCGTCGTGAGATTAGCCCCCAAGGCAGGTCACGTGCCTTTGTTAACGACACCCCGGTAAACCTGCAAATCCTAAAAACCGTTGCCGGCGAACTCTTCGACATCCATTCACAACACCAAAGCCTACTGCTAGCTAATCCGGATTTTCGAATGCAGCTCATCGATACGAAAGCGGGAATCAAATCGCTCGCTCAAGAGTATCAGAAAAACTATCAGTCTTATTTGGAAGGATTGGCAGAACTCAAACAGCAAGTAAGCCGAATCGAACAGGCTAAAATGGAAGAGGATTATTGGCAATTTCAACTCGAACAATTGGCAGACTTACCCTTCCGCGATGCAAACGAACACCTTCAAACCGAAGAGGAATTCGAAGAATTAAGTCATGCCGAAGAAATTCAACGGTCGTTGAGCGAATGCATCGAACTCATCGACAGTAGCGAGATGAGTATTTTATCCAGTTTGCATCTGGTAAAAAACTCCCTCGACCAGGCAAGCCGTTACTCACCACGAGCCAGAGAACTGAGCGGCCGAATCGAGCAGGTTCGCATCGAACTCAAAGACCTTGTCCAAGAAGCAATCCATGTATCGGAAAGCACCCATTTTCAACCCGAAACGCTCGAAAGCCTCCGACAAAAGCTCGATATGTTGAACACCCAACTACTCAAACATCGGGTAAACAGCTTGGAAGAACTCCTGGACTTACAAAAGGAAATGCAAGAAAAGTTGGGGAATATCGGTTCGCTCGAGGCAGAAGCTGCTGCAATGAGAAAAAACCTCGACCAACTCAAAGAAAAACTGGTAGAACAAGCCACTCACCTTCATTCGAAACGAAAGGAAGTTTTGCCTCAAATAGACACGTTTGTTAGCTCCAACCTCCGTAATCTAGGGATAAAACAAGCTCATTTCGAGATTCAGCTCGATCATGCCTCCGAACTTTCCACGCACGGATTCGATTCTTCGCAATTTCTTTTTACGGCCAATAAACAACAAAAAGCTCGTGAGGTAAGTAAAGTAGCCAGCGGCGGAGAGCTTTCGAGAATCATGCTCTGCCTCAAATCCTTACACGCTGAGGCGGGCAACTACCCTACCCTCATCTTCGACGAAATCGATACCGGAGTAAGCGGCGAAATAGCTCACAAAGTGGGTGGAATTGTACGGCAAATAGCTATCGATACGCAAGTTATAAATATCACCCACCTTCCGCAGGTAGCGGCACACGGCGATAGCCATTACCTCGTTTTTAAAGACGAAACCACCAATACCACCAGCATCAAAGAACTAAACGAGAGTGAACGAAAACTGGAAATTGCTAAAATGCTCAGTGGTGCCCAAGTGGACGATACAGCACTGGAACATGCTGCGAAACTGCTTCAAGAAAGTAAGTTTCAGCACTCCACCTCTAATAAGTCTCAAGCTTAAGCTACACCTTCATGATCCGTTTCGGTTTAATCGGGAAATCGCTGCAACATTCATTCTCGAAGCAGTACTTCACAAAAAAATGGGCTGAACTCGGTCTTAGCGAAACGTATCGCTACGATAATTTCGAGCTCCAAAGCCTCAATGAGCTGGATGCGCTTATCCGGAATGAGAAAAACCTACGCGGATTCAACGTAACCATTCCCTACAAGACGGAGATACTTGCTTACTGCGATGATTGGTCGCCGGAAGTAGAAGCGATTGGAGCTTGCAATACTATCCTTGTTCAACGAACTGGTAAGGATTATCGACTGAGAGCATTTAATACCGATGTTATTGGGTTCGATTCCTATTTCGACTACCTACCGTTGTCGATTTCAAAAGCCATCATTTTCGGAAGCGGCGGTGCAAGCAAAGCGGTGCAATGGGTGCTTAAGCAACGGCACATATCCTTTCAGGTTGTTAGCCGCCTGAAGCTGAGTGATAACACCCTCACTTATGAGGAATTAACAAACAAGCATTTCCGTGAATATCCGCTTCTCATCCAAACCACTCCGGTTGGCATGTTCCCAAAGTTGTACGAAACACTGCCAATTCCTTACGATGAGCTTGACGAAAATAACCTCCTAATCGACTTGATATACAACCCGGCAGAAACCCTCTTCCTCTCCAAGGGTCGTGAACGCGGTGCTAAAACCTGGAACGGTCAGCCCATGTTGATTCGTCAGGCTGAAGCGGCATGGTCCATCTTTCAACTAGAAGATTCCAATTTCTGACCACCACTCACATCCGACAATAAATCCCGAATCACTACCGAAGCCATGTACATGCCAAATAAACCGGGCATGTAGGATATTGTACCAACATTCGATTTTTTATTTGTTTCGTTTGGGGTGAGGATTACCTTGGATTTATCGATTTCCTCGGCCGAAAAAACCACCTTAACACCTTTGTAAACACCTAGCTTATGCAAACGCTTCCGAAGCATACGAGCCAATGGATCGTTGTAGGATTTAGAAATGTCTTTGATTCGGATTTGTTCCGGATCGAACTTCCCACCGGCTCCCATCGAGGAAACAATCCGATGTTTCCGTTTGAGACTATGAAAAATCAGAAAGATTTTAGGAGCAAGCGTATCAATCGCATCCACGACATAATCGAAAGGAAAATCTAAAATATCCTCCATGCGGTCGTCCTTAATGTACTCAGGAATTACTGTCAGGGCAAGATCCGGGTTAATATCAAGTAATCGCTTAGCCATTACCTCTGCTTTCATTTCGCCCTGAGTTGAAACTAAAGCGGCCAGCTGACGGTTCCGATTACTTTCCTGCACCCGATCGCCATCTACAATCGTTAGTTTTCCGATACCTGCTCTAACCAACATTTCCGCTGCGAAGGCACCTACCCCACCCAAACCTACAACCAACACATGAGCATCTGCCAAACGTCGCAACTCATGAACGCTCAACAACATAGCCGTACGACTCAACCATTCATTCATGCTTTATTTCTGCTTAAATACGATTTGAAAATTTGTAAAAAGCTGCGCTTTCAAAGCCGGCAAAGATAAATTCAATTGCCTACACACCTGCTCATAATGCTCCTGAATACTTTGCTCAAAATCGTCGGTTTCGAGTAAAAGCCTATTCAAAGGAATGGTTGGTAAAAAGGAGGATTTATGAAGATGCCTCGGACTAATCGAAAACCAACAGCCCAAAGCAGCTAATTGCGCGGTTTGAATAGCATTTCCGAAATAATCGTGCAGGACCCATCTTTGCGACGGACGCAGGGATTTTCGGAAAGCAGCAATATCGCTGTAGGATTTAACACTGTGTATGATAAGCGGTAAGGCAAAGGTTTCGGACTGCATTTGCTGCGCTAAAAAAACCTGTTTCTGAAGATCAAAATCAGTTGTAATGATTCGATCCAATCCACACTCCCCAATAGCAGAAAGTTTTCCCGATTGGGCCAAATCGATAAGCGATAACAAGGATTCGTTCCAGTTTTCAGGGATATACCAAGGATGAATGCCTGCCGACAAAAATCCGCGAGTAAATTCCGGCGTCTCCTGTCCGACAATCCAATTATATACCGCCCACGTATCGCTCGAAGAAATACGATGCGTATGCGCATCGATATAGGGAACTTCTTCCACATCCATTAGGGGTAGAGGTAATACGATTTGCTGAGCGATTCAAATTCATTTAAGCCAAGCTTCCAACTATCGCGAATCGCTTCAACCGATAAGCCGGCTTCCATTTGCAGGCGAAGTTCGGTCCCACCTGCAAGCACATCGAAGAAAGGAATGAAAAAATCGGAATCGTTTTTAAAGAACTGATACGAATCCATTAAATAACTCATATTCAATTGGCTACTTATATACACCCGTTCCCCTTCGCCCCTTAAGGATCTTCCTCGACATAGCTTATCCTGATGTTTCGGATTAAGCGCAAAGCCTGGAATACTGCGTGGTGTAAATTCAAAAGGTCCTTCAAATTCCGGATGTCCGAATACCTCGAAAGGATGATCGGTTCCTCTGCCGATGCTCATTTTTGTTCCCTCAAACAAGCATAAACTGGCGTACAAATAAATTGCATTCTGATTAGCCAAATTAGGCGAAGGTGCCACAGGCAATTCATAGGGTTTATGCGGAAGATACTGTTCGCATGCAATAACTGTGAGATTGGGCACGCCAGTGGTGTTGAGCCAAGCCTCGCCCACAAGCATTTGAGCATATTCGCCAATAGTAAGACCATGCAGAATGGGAACCGGATGCATGCAAACAAAAGAGGGTTTCTTCAAATCTGGGATGTTTCCATCAACGATTCGTCCGTTTGGATTCGGACGATCGAGGACCATCACCGGTATGCCGGCATCGGAGCAAGCTTCCAACAAATAATGCAAAGTGCTGGTGTAAGTGTAAAAACGGACACCTACATCCTGCAAATCAAATAGCATGATATCAATGTCTTCGAGCTGCTCAGGCTTTGGCTTACGATTACTTCCATAAAGGGAAACGATCGGCAGACCTGTTCGTTGATCCGTTTGATGATCGACCTTTTCTCCCGCTTCTGCCTGCCCGCGAAAACCATGTTCCGGACTATAAATCCTCACCAGCTCAACTCCAACTGCCAACAAAGTATCGACTAAATGAACTTCCCCAACCATTCCGGTTTGATTCGTCAGAACGCCAACTTTCTTTCCTTCGAGCAAAGGCAAATAAACCTCCATTCGTTCGGACCCAGTTCGAAATCCGGCCTCGCGAGTATTTTCTACGTAGGTTATTTCAGCTTTAGCATCTTGCTTGATAAGCCGATTATCAGCCTGTGAAAAAAAGCTTGCCCAAAGCATTAGACTTAGCCAAAAAATGTATTTCATCGATCAATTCGTTTTAGTTTTCTGCAATTATCACTTTCAACACACAAAAGTATTTACTTCAAAAACAATCCATTACACCTTTATTATCGTAACCATCCTTTTCTTTTCGCTACGAGAGGGAGGGTAATTCCTGCCGGGACTTTCTGTTGAAAGGCTGATAAGATTCGGGGTTCAACAACGACTTACGCTCATCGTCGCAACCCATTTTTACGAGCCTAAAGATAATGGCTACATACTTATACAACATCTTTTTTGTAAGAAAAGGAACATTATATTTGGTACTGAAATACCCAATAAAAGAATCGATTCATATCAATGAATCTGAACGGCAACGATCATCTTATTCGGGTAAACATTGACCGATTTAAGCATATCATTTCCTAAATAAACGAATTATTCAATATGGCAATAAGAGAAATTGTAAGTATAGACCGAGAGTTATGCAATGGCTGCGAAGAATGCATTCCGAACTGCCACGAAGGAGCGCTACAAATGATCGATGGAAAAGCGACGCTGGTGAGTGAATTACTTTGCGACGGGTTGGGCGCATGTATTGGACATTGTCCGGTAGGAGCAATTACCATCGAGCGCCGCGAAGCAGCCCCCTACAGCGAAACGCTCGCCATTCAGTCGATGATCCCCATGGGTCGAAACGTAATTAAAGCCCATCTAACTCATTTGCTCGAACACAAGCAACAAGTGTATTTTGACGAGGGGAAAAACTATTTACTGCAGCAGGCTGCCGAAATCCCTTGGGATGTGAAAGCTCTGCTTTCCGAGGTACAAGTGTTAGCACATCCACTTTTGGGCGCTCGCAAACCAGTGCTGAATCAAAAGCCTACCATACTGAATCAATCGCAAGGAGGAGGATGTATGAGTAAACAATCCTTTCAGTTCGAAGCTCCGGCAAGAAAACAGGAACAAAAAATTGAGCAAGCATCCGAGCTGCGACAGTGGCCTGTTCAAATGCATTTAATCAATCCGAACGCAGCCTATTTTAAGCATTCCGATTTATTACTAGCCGCCGACTGCGTGGGGTATGCTCTCGGCAACTTCCACTCTACCTGGCTCAAAGACAAAAGCTTATGCATTGCTTGTCCGAAGCTCGATTCAAACACCGGTAGCTATATCGATAAACTAACTCAACTAATCGATCATGCAGAAATAGCCAGTTTAACCCTCATGGTGATGGAAGTTCCCTGTTGCAGTGGCTTAGCAAAGATGGTTGAAGTAGCCCTTGCACAAAGCAAACGCGAAATACCCTGGAAGGTTGCTATGGTTGGAATTAAGGGAGAGATTTTGTCGGTTACTCAACAAAACTAGGCTGAAATTCAAAATCGGAATATTTCTGAATGTCGGAGGCATCGGAGCATTGCTCCAAAAGCTCCTTCATCGTTTTTCCAAAAATAGGATGCACCTTGTTTGGAACCAAGTCGAGCAAAGGAAGCAGAACAAAAAGTCGTTGATGCATGAGTCGATGCGGGATGCTTAAATCCGGTTCCTGAATCACATCCTCTTCATAGAAAATAATGTCGATATCGAGTGTTCGAGAACGGTAAGTTGAACCCTCGCGAACTCTTCCGAAGGATTCCTCTATCTCATGAATTAACTTCAGCAGTGCCCGTGGATTTAATTCCGTTTCGATCATCACTGCGAGATTAAGAAACCGTTCCGGCACCGAAAAGCCCCAGGCCACCGATTCGTACACCGCCGAAATCTGCTTTACAGTGCCAGCTTCGAACGATAATCGAGACACTCCTTGCTGCAAGGTTTCCAGTCGGTTTCCCAAATTACTCCCCATCGATAAAATGACTTGAGCCATAGCTTCGAATATTTCCGGCAAACTTAGAAAGAAATCCCTGAAAGCCCAGCTCCAACGAACGTAAGGGATTCTCAAGATTCTCAGTATTTTAGACTTTTTTAATGACTCCTTTCTTCTTTTTTTTCAATTGCTTGTAGTACTTTCGGGCAAGGATTCGTTAAGGAATCGTGTCAATTTCACCATGTACCATCTCATACCATTCATTAATACGATAAAACAATGAAGCAATTCTTTAAATTTCTCTTTTCCAGCTTCCTGGGAACCATTCTAGCACTCTTGGTGCTCTTTTTTATTCTGATGGGCAGCATTGCCGTGCTCATACCCAAATCCGATCCGGTTAGCATCGACGACAACAGTATCCTGAGCCTCAACTTTTCCGGCCCAATTAGCGACCGCACTTCCGGCAACCCTTTCGAAGAAAGCAACTTCAATTTCATGTCGTTCGAAAACAAAGGCATGGGTTTGAATGAATTACTCGAAACCATCGATAAGGCAAAGCGCGACGATAAAATCAAAGGGATTTATGTTCAGCCGGGAAATATTCAGGCAGGAATGGCAACCATCGAAGAAATCCGCGATGCCTTAGCCGACTTCAAGTCCTCCGGAAAATTCATTCTTAGCTACTCCGATTATTATCCGCAACGAGCGTACTATCTCGCATCGGTTGCCGATAAAATATATCTCAATCCGCAAGGAGCACTCGAGCACGTAGGTTTACGTTCCGAACTCATGTTTTTCAAAAAAGCCTTAGACAAGTATGGCATTGAACCGGAGATTATCCGCGGAAGCAATAATAAATTTAAGTCGGCGGTTGAACCTTTCATGTATGAAAAAATGAGCGATGCTAATCGCGAGCAAATGGAAACCTATATGGGTTCTCTGTGGAATAAAATGTTGCGTGAAATTAGCAGTTCGCGTAATATTTCGATCGATGAACTGAATCGCCTGGCCGACGAGTTAAGCATTGGCAATGCAAACGATGCTGTCAACTTTGGATTAGTCGATGCCACCAAATACCTCGACGAAGTACACACCGAATTGAGTGTAATGAGTGGCGAGGAAGCCGACGAAGAACCTGAACTGGTTTCTTACGGCGAATACAAAAACGCCCCCGATTTAAATCGCGAAATCAAAGGATTAGCCAAAAACAAAGTGGCAGTGATTTATGCGAGTGGCGAAATTACGATGGGCAAAGGCAGTAGCACAGTAATTGGCTCCGAAGGCATTTCCGAAGCCATTCGCGAAGCCCGCAAGGACAGTGCGATTAAGGCGATTGTGCTCCGCGTTAACTCACCCGGAGGAAGCGCCTTAGCTTCCGATGTGATTCTGCGCGAAATGGCTCTTGCCAAAGAGGTGAAACCCGTAGTGGTTTCCATGGGCGATGTAGCGGCCTCCGGCGGTTATTACATTGCCTGCATGGCCGATACCATTGTAGCCAGCGAAAATACCCTTACCGGGTCCATTGGTGTGTTCGGTCTCTTTTTCAATGTTGAAAAACTCATGAACGAGCGGATTGGACTTACCTTCGACCGGGTTAAAACCAACGAGTATTCCGATATCATGTCGGGAACCCGAAAAATTACCGACTTCGAACGCCAGTACATCCAAAAGAGTGTCGACGATATTTACGACACCTTTATTGGCTATGTTGCCGAGGGCCGAAAGCTGACTAAAGAAGAAGTAGATGCAATGGGTCAAGGCCGTGTTTGGTCGGGCGAAAATGCGAAAGCCAATGGTTTAATCGATGTTTATGGAGGATTAAGCGATGCGATCAAAATCGCAGCCGACATGGCTCAACTGGAAGAATATCGGACCGTCGATTTACCAGAGCAGAAAGAAACCCTGGAGTACTTGATGGAGAACTTAGAGCTGGAAACTTCCACCTATTTCATGAAACGAAAACTGGGTGAAAACTATCTCTACTTCCAACTCCTCGAAAAGGAATTGAACTCGCAAGGAATCATGGCACGAATTCCCTACCACATTTCCATTCATTAAAAATTTATTCCATATTCGCAGTGTAAGAGACGTTGACCACCAACGTCTCTTTTTATACCCGCTAATCCTGTTCCTATGAAGACAAAAGCAGAGATTGTAAAAGACTGGTTACCCCGCTATACCGGACTTACCTTAAATGAGACCAGCGATTACATCCTTTTAACCAATTTCTATCATTACCTCGAAATTTTTGCCGAAACGCAGGGTGGCGAGATTAAAAATCCCGATGTGAACATGCCGGCTTGTACCGCCAACGGCCTCACCATGATAAACTTCGGAATGGGTAGTCCGAACGCCGCTACCATTATGGATTTGTTAACCGCAGTAAACCCAAAAGCTGTTCTGTTTCTTGGGAAATGTGGCGGTCTGAAACGAAAAAACAAGCTGGGCGATTTAATCTTACCCATAGCAGCGATTCGAAACGAAGGTACATCGAACGACTACCTGCCCAGCGAGATTCCTGCGCTACCCGCTTTTAGCATGCAACGAGCCGTTTCTAGTGCCATCAAACGAGCAGGACTCGATTACTGGACCGGAACAGTGCTTACCACGAACAAACGCGTGTGGGAATACGACGACCGCTTTAAAAAATACCTCGAAAAAACCCGTGCCATGGCTATCGATATGGAAACGGCTACTATTTTTACCGTCGGATTTCATAACGACATCCCAAGTGGTGCTTTGCTGCTGGTTTCCGACCAACCTATGATTTCGACCGGAGTAAAAACCTCGAAAAGCGATAAAATGATCGATGAGAAATTTGTTTATCATCATGTTACCATCGGCATTGAGGCACTGAAAGAAATCAAAAACGACGGAGTTTCAGTAAAACATCTCCGATTTTAATTCATCAAAACCTAAGCTTCGAATAGCATGACGCTGGAAGAAATTGTAAAAGAAGTCGACCAAAAAAAATTTCGCCCCATATACCTGCTCATGGGCGACGAACCCTATTACATCGACCGGTTATGCGACTACATCCAATCGAAGGTTTTGAGCGAAGAAGAACGAAGCTTTAACGAATACATCCTTTACGGGAAAGATGTGGGGGCAGTGGAAATCGACAATGTAGCTCGTCGTTTCCCGATGATGGCGCCACACCAATTGGTGCTGGTTAAAGAAGCTCAACTCATTAAGAAAATAGAAGACTTGGTCCACTATGCCGGTCAGCCGCAACCGACGACAGTTCTTATTCTGGCCCACAAATACAAATCGATTCCTAAAAACAGGAAGCTTTACAAAGCAATTGAAAAAAACGGAGTCGTTTTCGAATCGAAAAAACTATACGATTCTCAAATACCGGAATGGGTTACCAGCTATTTGCGGAAACGTAAATGGCAAATCGACCCGGCATCGGCACAACTCATTGCCGAGAATTTAGGAAACGATTTGAGTAAAATCTCGAACGAACTCGACAAGCTGCTTTTGGTCAGCAACTCGGGGCAGCAACTAGTCACTCCCGAACTTATTCAGTCGAATATTGGCATTAGCAAAGATTACAACACCTTTGAACTGCAAAAAGCGCTGGGCACGAGGCAGGAACTCAAAGCTTACCGGATTGTCCAGTATTTTGCTTCCAATCAGAAAGAGCATCCTTTTGTTCTAAGCATCAGTTCGCTTTACGCTTATTTTTCGAAGCTTCTCCTACTTCATTTTTCAAAAGATAAAAGTCCCAGAAACCTGGCTTCGGTTTTAGGAATTAACCCCTACTTCGTGAATGAATATCTTGTTGCAGCTAAAAACTACTCTCCTCGTAAAGTTGTCGAAATCATTCACTTATTAAGGGAATACGATCTCAAATCGAAAGGAGTAGATGCGAATGCAACCGAGCCAGGCGAGCTTTTACGCGAACTCATTTTTAAGATACTTAACTAGTGGAATCGAATCCTAAGGGCATCCAGGCCGTTTTCCTCGATCGCGATGGTGTAATGAACGATAATTCGCAGCACTACTATGTGTATCGATCCGAGCAATGGAAATGGAATCCGGATCTTATCGAAGCACTGCAGTTGCTGCAACAGCATTCCATTCGCCTATTCGTTGTGAGTAATCAAGGGGGCATTTCGAAAGGACTTTATGAGCGTAAGGAGGTCGATTTGCTCCATGAAGAGAAACTGGCTGAACTAGCTCGTTACAACATCACAATCGAGGGAGTCGCTATTTGCCCTCACCATCCCGACAAAGAAGCTTGTTTTTGCCGGAAGCCAAGCGGTTTACTATTGGAGCGCTTGCTTGCACGGTTTCATTTAAATGCGGCAAATTGTTTCTTAATTGGCGATAGCCCGCGCGACATAGAAGCTGCGGCAGCGGTCGGCATGCCTTCGGTTCAGATCGAAGGAAATACCAGCATTTTGGAACTATGTAAACAATTAATTAGTTGAGTTCTGGATTTACTGGGAAATTGGCCCAAAGTCGATACTTCGGACCTTGTTTCTCCATCAGATCGACCCAAGATTCCGATTTTACCTGAAACACCTCCGCTGCCGATAGTTCGGTAATCTTCCAGGAATTTTCCTTGAGTTCGCTTTCCAACTGTCCGGGCGACCAACCGGCATATCCGAGGAAAAAGAAAACCTCGTCCGACTGCAACATTCCATCTTGAAAAAAACCTTGCAAGAGCGCAAAATCTCCTCCCCAATACAATCCGGGCATCACCTCTTCGCTATCGGGAAACAAATCCCGACGAGCATGAATGAATTGCAGGGCATCGGGGCTTACTGGACCACCGAGGGAAAGTTTAGCCGAGATGGGTGGAAAATCGGGCATCAGTTCTTGAAAAGGAACCGCCACCGGATGATTGAGAACGAAGCCCACGGCTCCTTCCTCCGAATGACTAACTATCAGAATAACAGCTTGTTTAAAATAGAAATCCTCTAAGAAAGGTTCCGAGAGCAGAATCCTTCCTTTCGCTAATGAGAGCCGATTTTGAATTTTAAAAAACTGATCGTCCATTTTTCAACAAGATTAGAAGAAAAGGCTTTGAATTGTGCCTAAAATACCACTTTTTTGTGATAACGAAACGCCCAAAGCTGATGTTGTGAAACCTTCAGCAAGGATTGGAAAAATCCCTTACTAAATTGTTTTTTCAGGAAGAATTAAAAATCTGTTGCTGAACAAATAAGACGAAGGCTTTTAGCGTTTGCTGTGCATAAAAATTTGATTTTCTTTGTCCTCCAATTCCTACAAGAAATTAAACAAGTACGTTTTTAACCTGATTTTATTTAAGCAAACTGTCAATAAGAGTCGCATGATTAGAACATTACTGGGACTACTCGTCCTGTTACTTGCTTTTTCCTCCTGCCGTAACAACAAGGACATTGTTCTGTTGCAAGGTCTCCCCAGCGAAGAAGTACTCCACCCCCGCGAAGAAATGAACAAAGAGTATCGAATAGAACGCGGCGACAACCTCTCGATACAAGTAAGCAGCATGAATCCGGAAATCGTTTCCTTGTTCAACACCCAACAAGCACGAACCAATCAAGGTGGCATCATGATGGCTGCTAACTTGTACTTTACCAGTTACATGGTAAACGACACCGGGTTTATCAACATGCCGATTATCGGTTTTGTACATGTTCAAGGGAAAACCGAATTCGAGATAGAAGCCATGTTGGAAAAGCGTATTCGCGAATACGTGAAAGATGCCAGCGTAATGGTCCGATTAACCGGGATACGAATCACCATGCTTGGGGAAGTTACCCGTCCTGGAATGGACTTCTTCTATCAACGCGATGTAAGTATTTTCGATGCTTTATCGCGTTTTGGCGATTTAAGCGACTTTGGCGACCGCCGAAAAGTACTGGTTCTGCGAGCAACCAAAGAAGGCCTGGTTTCCTATCGTATCAATCTGCTCGATAAAAACATCTTAACGCATCCGGCCTATTATCTTCAGCATAACGACCTGGTGTATATAGAACCACTCCCCACCAAAGGATTGCGTTTGGCAATTCAAGATTATGGCGTTCTCATTTCGGTGGTAACCTCGGTAACTTCCTCCATTACTACCATCATCTTGCTACTTAACCTCCTTAACAATTAAAGCTACTCCCTGTGAATCAATCATTTGAAAACAACAACTTCCAACAGGAAGAGTCGGTCGATATAAAGAAATACCTATACCTGGCACTCTCAAACTGGTATTTATTCGTCATTTTTATCCTCATCAGTTTTACAGTAGCCTTCTATTATAACAAATTCACTATTCCGGAATACGAAGCCAGCACAACTCTTTTGGTTAATCCGGACAACCCGAACATGAGTGAACTGAATCTTCTGGAAGGATTCCGTTCCATGCAATCGGGAAAAGGGCTGCAAAACGAAATTGGTATTCTGCAATCCTACTCCCTGGCAAAAAAAGTGGTAGAAGAACTTAATTTCGAGGTTTCCTATTTCGAGGAAAAAGGGTTTTTAAGTCATGAGATTTATGTGGAATCGCCCTTTGTTGTTACCCTCGACACCAACTATGAACAACTTCGGAACCAGTCGCTGTACATCGAAATAACCAGTTACGACGGATACAACCTGGTTTTTGAAAACACTACTCCGGAGGATGATGAGTTCATTCAAATAAACCGGAATGTGGCTTTTGGCGAACGAGTAGAAATCGACAAATTGGCTTTCACCATCAACATCCGCGACTACCGTAACTTCGACCTGGAGGAAGTTAAAGAGAAGAAATACCGCTTCCTCATTAACGAAATTGATCTGCTCGCTCGTGGATACAAAGGCAGGGTTCAAATTGAACCCGTTAACCGCGAAGCAACCATTTTGCAACTCAAATCGAAAGGTCCGGTTAAACAAAAAGAAGTGGATTACCTGAACAAGCTTTGCGAACTTTACATTCAGCGTGGTTTGGATGAAAGAAATCAGGCAGCGATTAAAACCATCGACTTTATCGATTCCCAACTTTCAAGCGTAGTCGATTCCCTTTCGACAGTAGAAGATTTGATGGAAGCCTTCCGACTGAGTAACCAATTGGTGAGTTTATCGCGCGATGGAAGCATGCTCTTAGAGAAGCTGGAAAAACTCATGGAGGAGAAAGCGATGTTAGTGATGCAAGAAGACTACTATCGCTACCTCGAAAACTACCTGGCTCAAAAAGCAGATTTCAACGACATTATTGTTCCCACCACCATGGGAATCACCGACCCCTTGCTGAACCAACTCATCCTTTCGCTGATTGAGTTTAGCGGTGAGAAAATGGATTTGGAATACTCCGCCACAGAAAAATTACCACAACTTGATGCGTTAGTTTTCAAGATTGACAATATTCGGAAAGCCATTAAAGAGAACTTGGTCAATATTCGTCAAACGACCGATTTAGCCATCAGGAATCTCGACAAAGAACTGGAGAAGGTTAACATGGAGTTGGCCTCGATACCGCAAGCCGAACGCGAATACTTGAACATTCAGCGGAAATATACCCTCAACGACCAGATTTACACCTTCTTACTCGAAAAACGCGCCGATGCCGGTATCATGAAAGCATCAAACGTAACCGGTCACCAAATTATCGACCAGGCTATTACCGAAAGTGCCGCGCAGGTTCATCCTAAAAGCTCACTCAATTACGCTATTGCCTTCTTACTCGGGCTGATCATACCTCTGGTCATTATTTTAGCGCGTGATTATTTCAACGAGCGCATTCCTGATCCAAATTTCGTAGAACAAAAAACCAATGTACCCATCCTTGGTGCCGTTGGATCGAACATTAAAGATTCCGAAATCCCCGTATTTACCAGCCCGAAATCGGCGCTCTCGGAATCCTTCCGTTCGGTGCGAACAAGCTTGCAATACATGAATGCCGATAAGCCCCACAAGGTGATATTGGTTACCAGTACCGTGTCGGGCGAAGGGAAAACATTCATTGCCATCAACTTAGCAGCGATCCACGCTATGGCAGGCAAAAAGGTCATTTTGTTCGGATTCGACCTTCGGAAACCCAAAGTGCATCGGGCTTTCGAAAATGTATCGAACGAGAAAGGAATTAGTACCTATTTGATTGGTAAAAATAAAGTGGAAGATATCGCCGTATCGACCAGCATCGAATACCTCGACGTAATTCCATCGGGTCCGGTACCGCCGAATCCTGCCGAGTTAATTGAAACGCGAAGAACACAAGAATTATTCGAGTGGGCCCGTGCAAACTACGATTACGTGATTGTGGATACTCCCCCAATTGCTCTGGTTACCGACAGTTTGCTCTTAACGAAATACTGCGACGCAAACATTTACGTGATGCGTCAGGGTTACTCGCATAAATCGGTTATCAACCTGGTAAACAACCTATACGACACCAAAGCATTCGAAAACTTTGGCATTCTGATCAACGATGTTACTGCAGGTGGTGCTTACGGTTACAGCTACGGTTATGGATACGGCTATGGTTATGGCTATGGTTACGGATACGGTGAGTATGGCTATGGACAAGGTTACTATGTAGAAGATGCTAAACCCATGACCCGAATGGAAAAAGTAAAAGCTTTCTTTAACATTACGTCGAACCCCTCGAAAAAGAAAGATAATTCGAATGAAGCATAACTAAAAAAAGGAGTAGAATGAATCATGGCTCATTTCGATTCAAGCCAGTTGTAGTAGCAATTTTCATCAGCCTTGCTCTGATTTATTCCTTTTTTTCCTTATCCGACAATACTCAAAAAGCCGATGAATGGACCATCCATTCACCGGCTTTTTTCATTCAACATCAATCCTATGAGCTGGAAATTAGCTTGACCGACACAACCATTCCCAGTCGACCGAGTTTCCAGTTCGAAAACGAAACCCTTACCTACGAAACCGATTCGAATCGATTCTTACTTTCGGTTAGTTTTGACGAGTCAGGAACGCTTCGGCTTATGGACCTTGAAAATCAAGCAACTATAGCGCAAGAATCCATTCGGGTCATTCCTCTCTGGTTATCGATTCTGCCTCCCCTCATTGCTATTTTGTTAGCCTTGTTGCTGAAAGAAGTGTTCTCGGCCCTCCTCATCGGGCTTTTTAGTGGCACTTTAATCCTTGCCTGGGGTAAATCGCACCAAGGAGCTAGTATCTTTTTCCAGGCCTTAAGCGATATTCCCGACGAATTCATACTTCCCTCTCTGAACAATCCCGATCACCTCAGCATACTGGTTTTCTCGCTCTTGATTGGTGCAATGGTGAAGCTAATTTCCTCCAACGGTGGAATGGAAGGCATCGTACAACGGATTACTCCCCTCGCACGAAGCTCGGTAAGCGGTCAGTTTGCCACTTGGCTCATGGGACTCAGCATCTTTTTCGACGATTATGCCAATACCCTATTGGTTGGAAACACCATGCGACCCTTAAGCGACAAACTGCGCATTAGTCGGGAAAAACTCGCTTACCTTGTCGATTCTACAGCGGCTCCCATTGCTTCCATTGCTTTCATCACAACCTGGATTGGGGCTGAACTGAGCTACATTCAGCAAGGAATCGATGAAATAGGGCTCGAGCTATCGCCTTATTCCATTTTTCTCGATTCGCTGGCTTATTCCTTCTATCCCATTCTCACCTTACTCTTCATCCTGATAATCGTATTCAGCAAAAGGGAATATGGTCCCATGTTCAACATTGAACAAAAGGCTAGAAATCACAATCAATCGCGTCGAATAGAAGCGATTGAACATTCCAACAACCCCAAGCTAGTGGCTAAGAGCTACAATGCGCTCATTCCTGTGCTGGTGGTAGTAGGAGTCACGTTGATTGGTCTTTATCTCACCGGATCGAGTCAGCACCAGTGGGATACGACGATTGGAATTGGCCGGAATATTTCGGCTATTCTCGCCGGGGCAAATACCTACCAGGCTTTGCTCTGGTCATCGGGGAGCGGAGTGCTGGTTGCACTTATCCTGAGCATTAGTCAACGAATTTTCACTCTGAGCGAAAGCATGGAAATATTAATCGAAGGACTCAAGTCGATGATGCATGCCGTAGTCATTTTGGTCTTGGCTTGGTCGCTTGCGCGCTTAACCCGCGAGCTGGAAACAGCCTCCTTTATCACCTCGGTTTTAATCAATTGGGAGGTTTCTGCCTTTTGGATTCCGGCATTGAGTTTTATCGTTGCTGCACTGGTTGCCTTTGCTACCGGTTCATCGTGGGGCACAATGGCCATCCTCTATCCGCTCATGATTCCAGCCATTTGGAATCTTGGTTATCAAGCCGGGATTGATCCGGAACTGAGCTACGGACTCTTTTTAAATGTAGTGTCGGTTATTCTCGCCGGCTCCGTTTTAGGCGATCATTGTTCGCCCATTTCCGACACGACGATAATGTCGTCGCTGGCCAGTTCCTGCAACCATTTAGAGCATGTACGAACGCAATTGCCCTATGCATTAACGGTGGGAGGAGTATCGGTTTTGGCAGGAACCATTCCAGCGTCGTTTGGCATTTCTACCTGGTTTCTTTTTCCGGTAGCCTTGCTTATGCTAATTGGAATCGTGTTCTTACTCGGAAAACCGGTAAGCACTTATCAGCATTACAAATAGTTTTTAATGGAATAGGCGTAATAAGTAAACCACTCTCGAATAAGCTGATACCAGCCTGTGAGCGCGGTGGGTTGAGGGATTATTGCCTGATACAGTTTCTTTGCCTCTGCCTCTCCTTGGTGTTCGATGGGGTAAACCATTACATCGATTCGCTGATTGTAGAAAGTTTCGTAGGCTCGTTTGGCTTCGAGAGCCGGAGCAATGATTAATATCCGATAGTCGGAATCGATACTATCGAGCAATGCTTTCGTGTTAACGGCACTCTCATAAATAGTTCGAGCTTCGGTTTCGAGGGTAATCTTCCTGCGGGAAACGTCGGCTGAAAGCAAAAATGCCTGCAGCTTTTCAGCATTTGAAAGGGTATCGGAAAATAACCGGGTAGTTTTCCCACTGATTAGAAATTCCTTCACCACCCTATTCTCCTGTAATTCCATCATTTTCAAAACAGAAGAAGCATTTTCTCCTAAAGAAAAAAGGGCTTTTTTGGGTTGATAAATCATTTCCTTGGCAAAGACATATCCATAGTCGAAACGTTGGTTTAGCAGAGCTGTATCGACGGGTTGTTGTTCCCATTTGCCACGCATACTTCGGTACAAATAGTCGTTCGAGAATACCAGCAGGAGGATAAATGCCCACAACAAGCTTTTACTTTTAAGAGCCGGTTTTTTAGAAAGGACACCTTTTAGCAAAAGCAAAATAATCCAAAACAAGGGAGAGAGTAGGAAAGATAAGAGTTGAGAAAGAATAAACATAACAGCTATTTTTCACCAAATGTAAATACCTTCCCCTATTTATCAAGAAGACCAGGAAAAAGAAATCAACAAAATAATTCAGTTTTTCGAGGGTAGGAAGCGAATTAACCAAAGACCAACATAGGTGATAAATCCATTCAGTATTAATAATTCAAAACTCATTTCGTAGGAGTAGGTGGTTTGCAAAAACAGTTTGATGAACCAAGATAATACAGGCGATAGAATGGCAATTACAGGTACCAACCGGTCGTTGGTCGGAAGCTTGGTAAACAAACCGTAAGCATACAAGCCCAGGAGCGGACCATAAGTATAGCCGGCCACGGTAAAAATTGCGGCTATGACACTTTCGTCTTGTATTGCATGAAAGATGAGGATTACCACAAAGAGAGCAACCGATATTCCGGCGTGGACCCATTTACGCACGCGGGTTTGTTTGGCTTCGTTCTGGTATCGGTCTATTTCGAGAATATCGACCGAGAAAGAGGTTGTAAGGGAGGTTAAGGCAGAGTCGGCGCTGGAATATGCTGCAGCGAGTAGCCCGAGTAAAAAGATGATAGCGAGGTAATCGGGGAAAAAACCTCCGGTTGCAATGAGTGGAAAAAGATGATCGGCCTTAGCAGGCAATTCGAGCGAAACCTGATCGGCATATAGGTAAAGCAATGCTCCGAGACCCAAAAAGAGCAGGTTCACCGGCAATAATGCCAAGCTGAACCAATACATATTTTTTTGAGCATCTTTTAGGGTGCGGCAACTTAGATTCTTTTGCATCATATCCTGATCTAAACCCGTCATTACGATGGTGATAAACATTCCGGCAAAGAACTGTTTGAAAAAATAGGTTCCTGCCAGGGGATCGTCGAAGAAAAAGATGCGGGAATATTCACTTTCCTGAATTAGTCGAAGCGTTGAGCGGAAGCCGAAACCGGTTTCGGCCGAAATGAAATAAACACTCAGAGCAACCGCCCCGAGCATAAAAATGGTTTGTAAAGTATCGGTCCAAATGATGGTTTTAATCCCCCCTCGGAAGGTGTAGAGGAAAATGAGCAAAATGGTAATCAGCACTAAGAGGGCAAAGGGTACATTCCAGGATTCCGGCAACACCAGCTGAAAAGTAATCGCCACCAGATACAAACGAAAAGAGGCACCAATAATTCGTGATAGCAAAAAGAAGGAAGCTCCTGTTTTATAGGATGTTCGTCCCAAACGCTCGTGAAGGTAGGTGTAGATACTGGTTAACTGTAAGCGGTAGTAAAGCGGAAGAAGCACATGGATTATCACAACATAACCTAGCAAATAGCCTAAAACCATTTGCATGTAGGAAAACTGAGAACTCCCCACCCAACCGGGAGCGGAAATAAACGTAACTCCCGATAAGGAAGCGCCAATCATGCCAAAAGCCACAATATACCAAGGCGACTTTCGGTTTCCCAGAAAAAAGGACAAATTTCCGGCATTCCTTCCGGTTAATTGGGCAATGAGAATGAGCATTCCGAAATAAATCGCAACCGTTGCAAGTAAAACCCAGGGATTCATAGCTAAATTTTTCAGCAAATCAACGATAAGTTTCCCGCCCATGCAATTCCCCGATTAGCCAATTATTAATGGATTGTTAACAAAGGCTTACCAAAGACATTTTTACAACATATAAAATATTAGGTACTGAATTACTTAAATAACTATTTTTGACTCCACAATTCAGCACACTATGAACTTCCTAAGAAAATTACATAAATGGGCAGGCGTATTGGTTGCCCTCTTCATCATTATCTTTTCCGTTTCGGGAATTATCATGAATCACCGGGACTTTTTCTCGCCTATTTCTATCTCGCGCGGATGGATGCCGGAGGAATACCACTACCAGAACTGGAACAATGCATCGGTTAAATCGGCCTGTGAAACCGACGATGGCTATTTGTTCTACGGCAACATTGGAACGTGGCACTTCAATTCGAGCCTCACTCAGTACGAGAAGGTACAGTTTGGAGAGAAGTCCGGTATTGACCGACAAAAAACACAAAAAATCATCCGAGCCTCGAACGGAAATTACTATGCCTGCGGGTTATTTGGTTTGTATTATTCCACTGATGGAGCTAAAAGTTGGGAAGAAATTCAATTACCCACTCACGAAAAGATCATTGACTTAACGTCCGACGAGACCCAAGTTTACGTTCTAAGCCGGAGCGAACTATTTCATTTGGACCAAAGCACTCATCAGGTTCGGACCTATCAGCCTGCCACACCAGCCGATTACGACAATAAAATTGGACTATTCCGGACCCTTTGGGAAATTCACAGTGGCGAATTCATTGGACTACCGGGCAAGCTCTTGGTCGATTTAATGGGTCTAATTTTCCTGGCCCTTAGCATTACCGGTATCGTCTATTTTATTGCTCCACATGCAATGAAACGTTCCGCTGCCAAAGTAAAGAAGAAGTGGGGCAAGGCTCGGCGTTTCAGTTTAAAATGGCACAATTGGTTAGGGGTTTATCCCGTTGTTTTCCTGCTTATTACCACCATAACTGGCATGTTCTTGCGTCCGCCGCTACTGATTCCCATTGCCAATCAGAAAGTAGATAAACTTCCATTCACGCATCTCGATCATCCAAATCCGTGGTACGATCAGCTTCGAAGCATTTATTACGATACGAGTTACGATGCCCTTGTATTAGGCACTTCGAATGGCTTTTATTACAGCAAACCCGATGCATCCGAACTGTACAAAATACCGGTTCAGCCTCCGGTTAGTGTAATGGGAGTGAACGTATTTGAGAAGACTCCGGAAGGAAACTACCTAGTTGGTTCGTTTTCGGGTTTATTCGAATGGAATCCGATGAAAGGCATCGTATTCGACCGCATGGAAAATCGGCCTTATCGTGCTGTAAGTCAACAAGGACCACCCATTGGAGCGCATGTAATTGCCGGCTATTTTAAAGATGGTTCTGGGAAAGAATGGGTATTCGATTACTCAGCGGGTGTAAAATCCTTGGGATCGAGACAAACGTTTATTCCCATGCCAGCTATTTTGGAAGCCTCTCCCATGTCGTTGTGGAACCTTGCCCTGGAGTTTCATACCGCACGATTCTATCAATTCATGCTGGGTCCTGCCTATATTTTGGTAGTGCCTCTCGTTGGTTTGATTATTATATTACTTTTGGTTTCCGGAATCCTCGTTTGGTTTCGCTATCACACTGGTAAAAAGAAAAGTAGAGTTAATTCCCATGAGTAACATTGTTCACCTTTCCGAAGCAGCCTCGATTGGGTTGCATGCCCTTATTATCATTGCCAAAGCCGACGGAATGGTTAATGTGCAAACAATTGCCGATTTGACCGGCTCATCGCGACATCACATTGCTAAGGTGATGCAACGCCTAACCCGCGAAAACCTCATCACGTCTTCGCGCGGACCAAGCGGTGGATTCGAACTCTTACGTGCACCCGAAGAAATAAGCCTACTCGAGATTTTTGAGGCCATCGAAGGAAAAATGACTATTCCCCGATGCCCCGCCGATCATAAGGTGTGCCCTTTCGATAAATGTTTGCTCGATAATGTAACCCAAAAAATGGCGCTCGATTTTTTGGCTTATGTTAAAGACAAGACCGTAAAAGACTACCTCTAAGCACCGGTTAAGCTCCCTCGACTTTTCTTCGGAATACCTGAACGCTCCGATTCACATTATAAATTCGCATGCGGTTCTGCCCTTTATCCCGATCGTAGAAAGAAGGATATCGAATACTCGCATCCACTCGGTTGAACCCACCATATTCACTCGCATCGGAAGTTAGAACTAACTCGTAATTTCCTGCTTCGGGAACATAAAACTCGTAGTCCATTATAGAGCTGAAAATGTGGAAATTAAACACAAAGATTAGCCCGGCTCGTTGGAAAATTAGGGTTTTATTCCAATCGTCGTTGTTCAACAATTGCGGATAATCCGATTGCATTACGCGGTGCTCGCTAACCAGTTTCAGCATATCGCTATCCCATTGAGCCAGAAAACGGTACCGGAGCTCAGGATTTTGAACCAACGACCATTGTCGGCGTGCATAATGATAGCTCCAATTATTCCCTTCGCGCGGAAAATCAATCCATTCGGGATGACCAAATTCATTCCCCATAAAATTCATGTAAGCATCGCCACCTAAAACAAGGGTAATAAACCGAATCATTTTATGCAAAGCTATTCCCCGGTCGATAACCGGGTGCGGATCGTCAATATGCATGTGATAATACATTTCCTGATCCATCAGTCTAAATGCAAGTGTTTTATCGCCCACTAGCGCTTGATCGTGCGATTCGGCATAAGCGATGGTTGGGGTGTCGAATTTTCGATTCAACAAGGTTTCGTATAGCTGATAAAGATTCCAGTCTTCGTCGCGTTGTTCCTTTAAAATTTTGATCCAGTAATCGGGTATTCCCATACCCAAACGATAATCGAATCCTATTCCGCCGTGATGAATCGGAGCACATAATCCGGGCATTCCGGTAACATCTTCGGCTATGCTGATAGCGCCTTTCTTAACCTGATGAATCAATTTATTGGCTAGCTGTAAATAAATCAAGGCATCGAATTCCACTCCTTTGGTGAAAAACTTTTCCTGATCGAACGGACCATCGTGCCCATGATGCCAGTACATCATTGAGCCAACTCCGTCGAACCGGAACCCATCGAAGTGAAATTCTTTCATCCAATAATGAATATTGGAAAGCAAGAACTGAAGCACCTCTGTTTTTCCATAATCGAACAACTTGCTATCCCAATCGGGGTGCTCGCCACGAGGCCCGGCATGAAAATATTGATAATCGGTACCATCGAACTGATTCAGTCCTTCGTTGATATTCTTAATTGCATGAGAATGGACCAAATCCATAATAACAGCCAATCCTAAATCATGAGCAGTTTGAATCAATGATTTCAGTTCGGTGGGGGTTCCAAATCGGGAACTGGGGGCAAAAAAATTCGACACATGATAACCAAAACTACCATAGTAAGGATGTTCAGCAATAGCCATTAACTGAATGGCATTATATCCGGCTGCTTTAATTCCTGGCAGTAAGGATTCGAACTCCGAATAAGTCCCCACTCCATAGGATTCCTGTGCCATACCAATATGCGCTTCGTAAATGAGGAGATTACCTCTTTCCGGAAGATTTGGTTTCTTTCGGCCCCATTTGAACGACTTTTCCTCCCAATACTGAGCAGCAAAATCGCGGGTTTGCTCATCCTGCACCACCCGAAAAGCATAGGCCGGGATTCGGTAATCAACTCCACGAGCCGAATGTACAATCACTTTATATTTACTCAAATGCTGCCACCGATCCTGATATTCTTTAAATGGTAAGCGAATCTCCCAGCTTCCATTTTCGATTCGCCTCAAAGGATGCGAATGTGGATTCCATTGATTAAAGTCGCCGGTTAAATACAATGCATGAGCCTCGGGAGCCCACTCACGATACACCCAGGATTCGCTTTCGGAATCCGGATGCACACCAAAATATTGGTAAGCCGATGCAAAACGAGTCAAACTTCCGTAGTCTGATTCAATTTGATTCAAACGAGTTTTAAATCGCTCATAGCGAGCATACACTTCCTCGGCCACCGGTTCTAGCCAGGGATCGTTCTTAACGAGGGTCATTATTTTTTGTGCCATATCGGTTGTTTTTTGCTGCTGAACTGCTTGGGGGGATAACCAGCAGTAAGCTACAGTTAAGCTTCTTTAAGAAACCAAAGATACCAAATAAAGCCACTTGGTATTGCCCTTCGTGAAAGACTTTTTATCTTGCGCGACCGACAAAATTCCTATGATTATGGCTAGAAAAAGAGGGTCTGTTTTATCGCTGTTTTTAAACTTCATCGAAAAGGGAGGTAACGCCCTTCCCCATCCCGGAACCTTGTTTGCCATCCTAGCAGGCCTTGTACTAATCTTTTCTGCAGTAGGTCATTACCTCGACTGGACCGTTATCCATCCGGCTACAGGCGAGAGCATCCACACGGTCAATTTATTATCGCGCGACGGAATTCATCACATCCTGCTTACCATGGTAAGTCACTACACCGGATTTGCCCCTTTGGGAATTGTGATGGTTGCCCTTTTGGGAATTGGAATTGCCGAGGCCAGCGGACTGATTAGCGCAGCCATTCGACTGCTCATCTTTAAGGCTCCACCTCGCTCCATAACCTTCGTAATTGTTATGTCGGGTATTATTTCCAACATGGCATCCGACTTGGGCTACCTGCTCATTATTCCGATGGCCGGAGTCATTTTTCACTCATTAGGCCGCCATCCGATTGCCGGAATGGCAGCAGCTTTTGCCGGCGTTTCGGGCGGATTCAGCGCCAATCTCTTTATCGGAACCATCGACCCCTTGCTGGCAGGTTTAAGCAGCGAGGCCGCTCAAATTATCGACCCCGATTACGTAGTTCTCCCTACAGCCAACTTCTACTTCATGTTTGTATCCACCTTCATCGTTGCTTTCGCAGCCACCTGGGTAACATCCAAATTTGTTGAACCCCGTTTAGGCAGCTATACCGGCCAAGCAGAGGCAGAAGCAATGAATCCGCTTACACCGCTCGAGAAAAAAGCATTGTGGTACACCATTGGGGTGGTTATCGTCTGGGGATTGCTCATTTTTTGGGGATTATATCCCTCCGAAGGATTTCTGCGAGGCCCGGAAAATTCTGTTCTGCGCTCTCCCGTTCTTAAAGGGTTTATTGCTTTCTTATTCCTCATTGCCGGAACAATGGGAATTGTTTACGGAGCCATTACCGGTAAGTTCAAAAACGATAAAGATGTAATTAAAGGAATGGTCGAAAGCTTCAAAACCCTTTCCGCATTTCTGGTATTGGTCTTTTTTGCTTCTCAGTTTGTAGCCTTTTTTAAAGAGAGTAATTTGGGGCTGGTCATCGCCGTGAAAGGAGCCAGTTTACTGCAGGAAGCCCAAATCGGGATGATTCCATTGCTCATTTTATTCATCCTACTTTCAGGTTTTATCAACCTGTTCATGGGAAGCGCTTCGGCGAAATGGGCCATACTCGGACCTGTTTTCATTCCGATGTTTATGTTATTAGGGTATTCGCCTGAACTCTCACAAGCAGTGTTTCGGATTGGCGACAGCGTAACGAATATCATTTCGCCGATGATGAGCTTTTTCGCCCTGATCATTGTCTATTTTGAAAAATACGACGAGAATGCCGGCCTTGGGACCATTATCAGTACCATGATACCATACACCCTGGTTTTCACTATATTGTGGAGCATTCTGCTCGTTGCATGGACCAGCTTCGGCTTGCCGCTGGGCCCCGGAGCTCCGATCTACTACGAAGGGGTAATCGGATACTAATTATCCACCACTGAGCAATCGAATCACACTTAAATCATCTCCTTGTTTCAACGAGATTGAGGAACGTTTTTCACTTGGAATGAAATCGTTGTTGAGAAAGCTTAGCAAGTAAACTTGATGCGGAAAATGCATTTGAATCACTTCCTCCAGATTAGCCATTTCCTGCGTGAGGCTGATTTCTTTCCCGTTAATGAAGATAGCTATCATTTCGAACCTCCCATTTCCTTCTTGCCTAGCAATAGTTCCAGAATCAGGTTAGCCTGCATCATAGCTACAATTCCAACACGAGGTGCAAGCGGAGGTAGCTCATCGTTCACTTCGGTTTCCTGATCGCCGCAAATATGAAAATTGCCTATACTTTCAGTTCGAAGAAGATTATTGGCTCCCCAACCGGCCATTCCACTGGCAGCTACCAAGGGAATATGAGGCAATTCCTGAAGAGCTGTCTCGATAAATAAATGCTTCGTTTCTTTCAAATCGAGTGCTTCTACAATGACATCGCACGATTTAAAAATAGGAGTAACATGATGCGCTTCTAATCGTACAGCCAGGGGAAGCACATTCACTTCGGGATAAACTAGTTGCACGTTTTCCTTCAAAGCAAGTACCTTCTTCTTCCCCAGCTGGTTATGAAAATAATACTGACGATTCAGATTGGAGAAATTAATGATATCGAAATCGACTACGATCATTTTTCCAATGCCCGATCTGGCCAGCGCCATCGCACAATTAGAACCAAGTCCGCCTGCTCCGGCAATGCCAACAGTTTTGGTGGCTAATAGCTTTCGTATGGAATCAAACTCGTTTTGGCTCATGTGCAGCTTTTACGTTGAAGGTTGAGGCGGGTTAAAGATAGAAAAATCGGCTCATCTCTGTTTGTGAATAAAACTGTTTATTAAACTTTATTAAAGGCTTGAATTTGACTTCGAATTCGTCTTAATTTGCGACTTGAGCAAACTATCGTCTCTTTATAATGAAGTATTTAACACATCCAACCTTCTTTCGATTTCTATTTAGCCTGATAGGGATAGTGGTTTTGGTGGTATTCAACCCAACTCAGAATGCCTCTAAATCGCTGTCGGATGTCAGTCTCGATTCCCTTAGTCCGGAAGAAGAATACACCCTGAATCATTTTTACTACGCCGAAAAAGCACAACAAGTGGATTCCTTCCTCAATTTGGCTCAACACGTTTATGGGTTCAATGGGAATGCTCTCGTTTCGCTTCAAGGTCAGGTTGTTTTAAAAGAAAGCTACGGTAAAATTATTCCTGGCGGGAAGGATACCTTACCCGTAGATGCAGCTTTTCAGTTAGCATCGATTTCCAAGCAATTTACGGCGGTGGGTATCTTGCTCCTCGTTCAGGATGGGGTCATCGGCCTCGATCAGGAATTGAGCGACTTTATTCCCGAAGTTCCCTATCCCGATATTACCATCCTGCAGTTATTACATCACACCTCGGGCTTGCCCAATTACATGTACCTCTTGGAACATCATTGGAAAGAAGAACGCCTTCCTAACAACGAAGAATTGATTCAGTTATTAGCCCAACACCCTTATCCTCATTACTTTCGACCAGGCCGACGACACGACTACAGCAATACCGGATATGCCCTCTTGGCCTCCGTTATTGAACGAGTAAGCCAGCAATCCTATGCTCGTTTTATGCAAGAGCGTATTTTCCTCCCCCTGGGAATGAAGAATGCCTTTGTACTAAGTATTTGGGACGAAGCCAGTCAGGCCGATCGAATCAAAGGCTACTACAAACGCTGGCGCCGATGGGCAGAATATCAACCTACCGTTCACGACGGAATTGTGGGCGATAAAGGGATTTATGCCTCGGTTTACGACCTTTACCTTTGGGACCGAGGATTGGAAGAAGGGAAATTATTGCACCAAGATTTATTAACCGAAGCCTATACTCCGGGGCTTATTCGGGAACGATATCCTTTCCCTTATGGATACGGATTCCGCATTCGCTACGCAAACGATCAGAAAATCGTTTATCACAATGGGCGTTGGGAAGGATTTCGCAATTCTTTTCATCGTTGCATCGAAAGTGGAAATACCATCGTATTACTCAGCAACAACGACTTTCGCATGGTCGATACCCTCCGAAAAAAAATCGAACGAATCCTGGCTAATACCCCTGTGAATCACGATTTGGAAATTATCCAAACAACGATGAAACACGGATACGCTTTCGGAAAACAACTATACGACTTAAAACAAGCTGAGAATCCGGGCTATCGCCTCAACCAAGAATTGCTGAACGAAAGCATACGCTACTTCAACTCCATTGGGAAACAGCAATTGAGTGATATTCTCGAGCAAATGGCGACTCATAGTTAAACTCGCTTTTCTGGATGTCGACCAACCTTACCCGTGCATTTCCTACTTGTTACGACCATGCCCCGGGAAGCATTTTTAAGTATTAAATCAATCATGAATTTTTAAACCGGCATGTCGAATAAAACCTTTCTCGATGAGTTGAATCCATCGCAACGCGCAGCAGTAGAACACATTAACGGACCTTCGTTGGTTATTGCCGGGGCCGGATCGGGCAAGACCAAAGTGCTTACCTTCAAAATTGCCTGGTTGCTCATGCACCGGGTCGATCCACGCTCCATCTTGGCGCTTACCTTCACGAACAAAGCAGCCAAAGAAATGAAAGAACGGATTGCTCGTATAACCGGCTATCAAATCGCGAATCAACTCTGGATGGGCACCTTTCACTCGCGTTTTTCGGTTATCCTCCGTAAGGAAAGCGATAAACTAGGATTCCCCCAGAACTTTACCATCTACGACACCACCGATTCCAAAAACGCCATCAAGCAAATCATTAAAGACTTAAAGCTCGACGACAAAATTTATAAGCCCAACGAGATTTTAGGTCGTATTTCTTACGCTAAAAACAACTTGATTACGGCGGCATCCTACGCTGCTAACGATCAATTAGTTTCAGCCGACAAGCACACCCGCCGTCCGGAAATTCAAACCATTTACCGCTTATATACAGCTCGTTGCAAAGCCTCGGGAGCCATGGATTTCGACGATCTTTTGCTATACACCAATTTGCTTTTTCGCGATTTCCCCGATGTACTCGAGAAGTATCAAAACAGTTTTCGGTACATCCTGGTCGATGAGTATCAGGACACCAATTTTGCTCAGTACCTCATCATCAAACGATTGTCGGAAAAACATCACAATCTCTGCGTGGTAGGCGACGATGCACAGAGCATTTACGCATTTCGAGGAGCGAAAATCGAGAATATCCTCAATTTCCGAAACGATTACCCCGACTACCAACTCTTTAAACTGGAGCAAAACTATCGGTCCACACAAACGATTGTTAATGCAGCCAATAGTCTGATTGCTAAAAACAAAGAGCAGATTCAGAAAAAAGTATTTTCGAAAAAGGAAGCAGGCAATCCGATTCAAATCATGGAATCGTACACCGACCGCGAGGAAGGAATTATGATTGCCAACTACATTGCTGAAACAGCACTTAAAAACCAAATCAAGTTTAAAGATTTTGCCATCCTTTACCGAACCAATGCTCAATCGCGGATATTTGAAGAATCGCTCCGAAAGGAGAATATTCCTTATCGGATTTACGGTGGGTTGAGTTTTTACCAGCGAAAAGAGGTAAAGGACCTGTTAGCTTATTTTCGCCTGGCTGTAAATCACAACGACGACGAAGCTTTCCGGCGCGTCGTAAATTATCCGGCACGTGGAATAGGCAAAACGACTCTGAGCAAAGTAGATGAAATGGCTCATATTCAATCCATGAGTATCTGGGAATTATTGAGTAAGATTCACCATTTCAATCATTCCTTCAACAAGCCTACCCTGACCAAGCTGCACGAATTCATGAAACTGATTCAACGTTTTTCCGACGGCATTGAAAACAAAGATGCCTACGATGCAGCTTATCAAATGGCAACTGAAACAGGCATTCTCAAGGAATTGAGTCAGGATAAAACGCCCGAATCGATATCGAGGTACGAAAATATTCAGGAGTTATTGAATGGCATTAAAGATTTTACTACGCTCGATGGTGAAGACAAGTCAGTTCCTTTGAGCGAGTACCTTCAGAATGTTGCGCTGCTAACCGATGCCGACAACGACAACGAAGGGGAAGATAACAAGGTGAATCTTATGACTATTCACAGTGCGAAAGGCTTGGAGTTTAAAAATGTGATTATCGTGGGTATGGAGGAAGGACTCTTCCCATCGCTTCGATCGGCCTCCATGCCGCATGAGCTTGAGGAAGAACGCCGACTTTTTTACGTAGCCATTACCCGCGCTGAGCAAGAACTGGTCATCTCTCACACCAAATCCCGCTACATTTGGGGGAGCCTGGAGGCCTGTCGTCCGAGTCGTTTTTTAAAAGACATCAACTCCGAATACCTGGAGCAATCGCAAGGACTTTTTGGCAAACCTGCTTTCCCCGGAAATCCTTTTCAATCCTTCGATCAGAGCAGAAAAAGTTTTGGAAAAACAACTACTCCCGAACGGGTTGCTCCACCCCAACCTAAACCTCATTTAAAACCGGTTAAATCAGCACCAAGTGTCGCAAGCTCAGGGAGTTCATCCAATTCCTTTTCGGAGCCTGAAGTAGGTTCACGTGTTAAGCACGAACGCTTTGGTATTGGCACCGTTTTGAAACTCGAAGGCGATCAGGCAAACCGAAAAGCTACGGTTGAATTTCCCGTAGCCGGAACCAAGCAGCTCCTCTTGAAGTTTGCCAAACTGGAGGCAATTAATTAAATGATAAGCCTTTTTTATTTGACAATTTATCAGCAATTTTGAAGTTTGATTCTAAGAATCGAACACACAAGTGTTTACTTAAACAAAACTCACTCTTTTATGGATTACAATACTTCCCGGTCCGGGCTTATTTTGCCAGAATATGGTAGAAATATTCACCGAATGGTGAATCAAATGAAGGCCGTAGCCGACCGCAACAAGCGTAATAAATTAGCTAAAACCATCATTAGCACCATGGCTACGCTAAACCCGGCACTCAAGGGTAGCGAAGGAAGCGATATGCATCGTAAATTATGGGATCACCTCTTTATTATGGCCGATTTCGATTTAGATATCGATTCGCCCTATCCTACTCCAAAACGAGAACAATTCAATGCTAAACCCTCGAAAGTTGCTTATCCTAAGGTAAAGATGCGTTACCGGTATTATGGTAAAATGATGGAAGATATCCTATCCAAAATTCATCATATCGAGCCTAAAGAAATGCGCGATCGCACTTTAGTTGTGTTGGCCAATCAAATGAAAAAACTCTACCTAACCTGGAATCGCGATACCGTTACCGACGAACTAATTTGGTCGGATTTAAAAGGAATGGTAAATGAATCGGTCCAGGTGGATACACAAGCAAGCTTGGGAGAATACAAAGAAGTGGTTGCTCCTGCCAAGAAAAATAAAAAGCGGGGGCGACCCAATATGAAAAAGTATTAATACAGTTTCTTGTTTTTTTACTCAAAAACCTGACAAGTTCTCAACGCGTGTCAGGTTTTTTTAATTCAAGCATTATGGCAAGTTTTGAAATAACAGGCGGAAAAAAACTGAAGGGAGAATTAACTCCTCAGGGAGCTAAGAATGAGGCACTGCAAGTAATTTGCGCAACCCTTTTAACCGAAGAAAAAGTCATTATCAGAAATATCCCCGAGATTATCGATGTAATCAAACTGATTGATCTATTGCGCTGCATGGGCGTAAAAATCGAAAAGTTAGCCGACTCTACTTATTCTTTTGAGGCAAAAGACATCCAAACCGATTTTCTGCTAACCCAGTCTTTCAAGGAAAAAGCAGGTCGGCTGCGAGGTTCGGTTATGATTCTGGGTCCACTCTTAGCTCGTTTCGGAATAGCCTATACGCCCAAACCCGGTGGCGATAAAATTGGCCGCCGACGGCTCGACACCCACTTCATGGGGTTCGAAAAACTAGGTGCCCGCTTTGAGTACGACGCAAACAATAATTTCTATTCCATAAAAGGAGATTCCCTGAAAGGATGTTACATGCTGCTGGACGAAGCCTCGGTTACCGGAACGGCCAACATCGTAATGGCGGCCTGCATGGCCGAGGGTCGAACCAGTATCTACAATGCAGCTTGCGAACCTTACGTCCAACAACTGTGTAAAATGCTTGTTGGCATGGGAGCTAAAATTAGCGGTATTGGTTCCAATCTGTTGCATATCGACGGGGTTAAAGAACTTGGCGGAACGGAACACCGAATTTTACCCGACATGATTGAGATTGGATCCTTTATTGGCATGGCAGCCATGACCCAATCGGAGATTCGTATTAAAAACGTAGCCTATCCCGAGTTGGGAATCATTCCGGATTCTTTCCGCCGATTGGGTATACAATTGGAAAGGCAGGGCGACGACATCTTCATCCCCGCACAATCGCACTATCAAATCGAAACCTTCATCGATGGATCGATTATGACCATTGCCGATGCTATTTGGCCAGGATTAACGCCCGACCTTTTGAGCGTTTTCCTGGTAGTTGCAACCCAAGCAAAAGGCTCTGTTCTCATCCATCAAAAAATGTTTGAAAGCCGACTATTCTTTGTCGATAAATTAATCGACATGGGAGCACAAATTATTCTTTGCGACCCCCACCGAGCAACGGTTATTGGGCTTAATCAAGAACAACGTCTGCGCGGAACGGTAATGGTTTCTCCCGACATCCGAGCCGGAGTCGCTTTGCTCATTGCAGCTCTTTCGGCCGAAGGGAAAAGCATCATCCACAACATCGATCAAATTGACCGAGGGTATCAGCAAATCGATCAACGTTTAAATGCTATCGGTG
Source organism: uncultured Bacteroidota bacterium (assembly GCA_937954085.1). GTDB lineage: Bacteria > Bacteroidota > Bacteroidia > Bacteroidales > M50B96 > M50B96. The sequence goes on along the minus strand of CALGAK010000024.1, from coordinate 25,095 downwards.
CATCCATTCGTCGTATCGACGATTAATCCGCCTTCATCCTTTAACACAAACTATGAAATTCAGTCTTCTGCATACCGACCCCCAATCGAAAGCACGTGCCGGCCTGCTCGAAACAGACCACGGGCCCATAGAAACACCCATTTTCATGCCGGTAGGCACACTGGGTTCGGTCAAAGCAGTTCATCAACGCGAATTGCGCGATGATATTCAAGCTCAAATTATTCTTGGTAACACCTATCATCTCTATTTACGTCCCGGAACCACCGTATTAAAAGAAGCTGGCGGCCTGCACCGTTTCAACGGGTGGGAAAAACCGATTTTAACCGACAGTGGCGGGTTTCAGGTTTTCTCGCTAGCAGGAATCAGGAAACTGAAGGAAGAAGGGGTTACTTTTCAGTCGCATATCGACGGCAGCCGACATGTGTTTACTCCTGAATCGGTTGTAGATACGCAGCGTATCATTGGAGCCGACATCATGATGGCACTGGATGAATGTCCTCCGGGTGATTCCGATTATGCGTATGCGAAAAAATCGATGGACCTCACCCACCGATGGTTAGCAAGAGGTGTAAAACATTATCAGGCCAGCTCCCCGCTTTATGGCTACCATCAGAGCTTCTTCCCGATTGTGCAGGGAGCTTCGTTTAAAGAATTGAGGAAGCAATCGGCTGAAACCATTGCTTCCTACAACATGGATGGGAATGCCATCGGCGGGCTTGCAGTTGGCGAACCAGTTGAGGTAATGTATGCAATGACCGATGTTGTAACCGATATTCTGCCAAGCGATAAACCGCGCTATTTAATGGGTGTGGGTACACCCGCCAATATCCTTGAATCGATTGCGCTGGGCGTGGACATGTTCGATTGCGTGATGCCAACCCGAAACGGTCGAAACGGACAGTTATTTACATCGGAAGGAATCATTAACATCCGCAATAAAAAATGGCACAACGACTTTTCGCCTCTCGATCCGAACGGAAGTGCCTGGGTGGATCAACACTATTCAAAAGCTTACTTGCGACACTTGATTATTTCGAATGAAATCCTGGGTTTGCAAATTGCCAGTATTCATAATCTCGCTTTTTATTTATGGCTCGTTCGCGAAGCGCGCAAAGCAATTTTAGAAAATCGATTTGCTGGCTGGAAAAATGCGCTCGTTCCTAAACTCGAGAACCGACTCTAAACAATATGCAACCTCTTTTCTTTACTTTACCAGTCTATTAAAAACAGCCATGTGGATAGGAAAACTTGACCGTTATATTATTGGAAAGTTCATTGGGACCTATGTTTATTCCATTGTGCTGATTATTTCCATTGCGGTTGTTTTCGATTTAACCGACCGGATCGATAATTTCATCGACAAACAGGTTCCCATCAAAGCGGTCTTTTTCGACTACTACCTGAATTTCATTCCTTATTTCGCCAACCTCTTTTCTGCCTTATTCACCTTCATCGCTGTTATTTATTTCACGTCGCGCATGGCGAATCAAACCGAAATTATAGCGATTCTCAGTTCCGGCGTAAGCTTTTACCGGCTTACCCGACCTTATCTCATTTCGGCCTTACTCATTGCCATGCTTTCCTTTTCCTTAAATGCCTGGGTTATTCCCTATGCGAATAAAGATCGTTACGATTTTCAAGAAAAGTACATGGATAGGCCCTACCGAAATTACGACCGAAACATCCATAGGCAAATTGAACCGGGCGTCTATATTTACATGGAGAGTTATAATACCAGCAACCGAATTGCCTACAAATTTTCGATAGAGCAATTCGAGAACAAAAAACTGGTATCTAAACTCTTGGCCGATTACGCCCGCTACAATGAGGAAAGCCGGCTTTGGGAAGTAAATAACTACACCATTCGAACTATTGAAGGAGATAAAGAAACCTTAATTACCGGTCAACGAATCGATACGGTAATCAATATCTCACCGGCCGATTTCAATTATCGAAACTCCATTGTGGAAACGATGACCAGCCCGGAGCTCGATGCATTTATCGAGAACCAGCGCATGCATGGAGTAACGCAAATCGAATCGTATTTAATTGAGAAACATCGACGTTGGAGCGACCCATTTTCCACCTTTATTTTAACCCTGATCGGATTGGCCTTGGCTTCGCGGAAAGTGAAAGGAGGCAGTGGCTTGCATATTGGCATCGGATTAATGCTCAGCTTCACCTATATATTATTCATGCGCATTAGTTCGCAATTTGCTGTGAAAGGGAATCTTGACCCTATGCTTGCGAGTTGGCTTCCCAACATCCTCTATAGCCTGATTGCTGCCTATACCTATTGGAAAGCTCCCAAGTAAACGCGTATTCTTATTGAGCGTTTAGCTTTTCAAACTCTTCGACAATTTCTTCGAGGGTTTTTCCCAAATTCCTTAAACTGACCGAGGCATCTTGATAGAGTTCATGTTCCGGATACCGTTCAACGAACATTTCGAAAAATTCACGAGCCTTTTCGGTGTTATTCATCATCGATTCGTAAATAAAGGCCTCAATAAAAATTACCTCAGCCATTTTTTCGAAATCGGGATAAGTATTGCGGAGTTGCTCAAGGTATTGCAAAGCCTGGCTTCCCTGATTAATGTTCATCGATAATTCTCCGGCTTTAAAGAGATAAACGGGCGATTGAGGATCGGATGGAAATTCCTCGACGTAGGCAATATAGGACGAAATTAGCTGGGTAGCGGTTTGCATATCGATGCTAACGCGCTCCGGATCGAGCAAGCTTGTTTCCAGGCGGGTAATTTCTTCTAACTTTTTTTGCTGCGAACCACTACAACCAACCAAGAAGGCCAGCATGACGATTATTCCTAAAGAGAGCAATTGCGTTTTCATACACCTGGTTTTAAACATGATACAATTATCGAGGCAATAACATGCGGTAACTGGTATCGACCTGACCTTTTGAAATAGCTGTGAGTTTGCTTTTCAGCAATTTTCGTTTCAATGGAGTTAACCGATCGGTAAAAAGAACTCCATCGAGATGATCGTACTCGTGTTGCATGATGCGAGCAGGAATTCCGGTAAAAACGTTACGATGAAAAGTCCAATTTTCGTCGTAATACTCCAGTACAATTTGCTCCGGACGTTTAACATCTTCCCTAATTCCGGGAATACTTAAGCACCCTTCGCTAAAGGACCAATCCTCGCCGTTCTCTTCCACAATATGCGCATTAATAAACACCTTTTTAAAATCTTTAAAGGCTTCGTGTTCATCGCCCATTGGGCTGGCATCCATCACAAAAAGGCGAATAGGCAAGTTTACTTGTGGAGCGGCAAGCCCCACGCCTTCAGCCTTATACATGGTTTCAAACATGTTCTCGATTAGTTCCTTCAAATTGGGGTAATCGGGAGTTATATCTTCGGCCACTTTTCGTAAAACTGGGTGGCCATAGGCAACTATCGGTAAAATCATGGTACTAAAATTTGATCACAAATATAGAGGTTAAATTGAAAGACTTAAAGACAAAAATTCGCTCAAGGACTCGATTCCATATAGGACTGAAGGATAATGGTAGCGCTAATCTTATCGACCATTGCCTTATCTTGTCTTTGCTTCTTTTTTAGTCCTCCATCGATCATGGATTGGAAAGCCATTTTGGAAGTAAAACGTTCATCGAAGGTGACAACCGGAATCGTTGGAAACTCTTTCTGCAGCTTCTTCAAAAAAGGATTGACATAAATGAGCGCTTCGCTCGCTTCGTTCTTAAGCGTAAGAGGGTATCCTACAATAATTTTCTCCACCTCCTCGCGAGCCAGGTAGCTCTTTAGAAAATCGAAAACCTGAGCGCTCGAAACCGTATCCAAGGGAGTGGCGATAAGCTTTAATGGATCACTTACGGCAATCCCGGTGCGTTTACGCCCATAATCAATTGCTAACAGTCTAGCCATGACCCGATAAGTATTTAGGTGAGCGAGGATGGAAATCCATCATCGTTTGTTTCAAATAATCTTTATCCAAATGCGTATAAATCTCGGTGGTTACAATCGATTCGTGGCCTAACATGGCTTGCACCGAACGCAAATCGGCGCCTCCTTCCACTAAATGCGTTGCAAAAGAATGCCGAAAAGTATGGGGGCTAATATTTTTGGTAATTCCTGCGACCTGGGCTAGATCCTTCACAATGTTAAAAATCATCACCCTGCTTAAAGGTTTTGATCTACGACTAAGAAAAACCACATCGGAATGAGCCGAGGTGGGACTCAGGTTTCGGCGGAAATGATTCACGTACAAATCGAGCGCATGCAATGCTTTCTCCGAGATTGGAACCAACCGTTGCTTACTTCCTTTCCCCTCTACCAGAACATACGCTTCTTTCCGATGGATGCGCGACCACAACAAGCCAATTAACTCCGACACGCGTAAACCACAACTGTATAAAACTTCAATAATTGCCAGATTCCGATGCCCTTCGGGTTTGCTGAGATCGATCGCTGCTTCCATCGCATCAATTTCCGCGACACTCAAAACCTGAGGCAGTTTTCGCCCCAAGCGAGGAGCCAGGATAAAAGCACTGGGATCGACCGTCAAGTAATCGTCGAGCAATAAATACCGGAAGAAAGCGCGTAGAGCAGACAAGAAGCGGGAGGAAGAACTAGCTTGGATTCCCTGTTTCCCAAGGAAAAGCAAAAACGAACGAATATGAGCAGCTTCTACCTGGCTGGGAATAATCCCCCCATGTTCCCACATCAAAAATTCCGAAAACTGACGGACGTCTTTTTGATAGGCTTTGATACTGTTTATCGACAAGGCTTTTTCCAACATTAAATAGTTGGTAAAGTCATCAATTTTATCCTTCCATTCCTGCTCCATAACGATGCAAACAAAGATAAGAATACTGGATAATTATTACTTTTGCAGGAACTTTTTCGAGTAGAAAAAAACAAATGGATTCTTACCGTGTTTCTTCTTTCTACTCAACTAAAGGCATGGAAAATAGAAAAAAAGACCATATTGAATTGGCGTTCCAATCGCGAACGGCTCACCCTGAAAACGACCCACGATTCTATTACGAACCTTTGCTCGCTCCGCATCCGGTTTATCAATTCCCAACCATCCCCTTTTTGGGAAAACAACTCAAACATCCCATTTGGATTAGCAGCATGACCGGAGGCACCGCCCATGCTGGAACCATTAACCGAAACCTGGCTCAAGCATGTCGGGAATTCGGACTCGGAATGGGCCTTGGATCATGCAGAATCCTGCTCGATAGCGATGAATACTTGCCGGATTTTGCCATGCGACCAGTTATCGGCCCCGATCAGCCGCTCGTTGCAAACCTCGGTATAGCCCAAATCGAAAACTTACTCTTACTCGACCAGTTACATAAAGTCGATGAACTCGTAGAAAAATTAGAAGCCGACGGTATTTTCATTCACATCAATCCCTTTCAGGAATATTTTCAGCCGGAAGGCGACCGCTTGCGAAAAGCACCCATCGAGACCCTCAGGGAGGTGCTTCCACAACTCCGCTCTAAAGTGCTCGTGAAAGAAGTTGGACAAGGCATGGGCAAAGAATCGCTTCGTGCTTTGCTTGAATTACCCATTGCAGGAATTGAATTAGCTGCCTTTGGCGGAACAAATTTTGCCAAACTCGAAATGCTCCGAGCTAGCGAAGCTTACCGGGAATTATTCGAACCATTCTCGAAAATTGGCCAAACTGCCGAGGAAATGGTCGACCTTTTAAACACCCTTTTTCAAGAAAAAGCCCCAGCCCACAAGCCCGAAATCATTCTTTCGGGAGGAATAAAATCTTACCTCGATGGTTATTACCTCATGGAAAAACTTACCATCCCTTCAATTTACGGACAAGCTTCGGCCTTCTTGAAACACGCTACCGGCGATTACTCCGATTTGCAAGCCTTTGCTAAGGCTCAAATTGATGGATTTCGTCTGGCTCAAAATTATTTACGTATAAAATAACACGATAGTTAAATCATGACGACAAACACGAACGGGAAATTGGTGAGTGGATTTTCCAAAATGTCGAAAATCGACAAACTGAACTGGGTCGCTCAGCAACTTACCGATTCCGTAGGAGCCCTTGAAGACTTAAAAGATTTTTGGCATCCTAAAGAGGAAATCCAAAAATTACTCGATGAATTTAGTGAGAATACGATCTCCAATTTTGCAGTTCCATTTGGCGTAGCTCCGAATTTTATCATCAACGATAAACCCTACGTGGTTCCCATGGTCATCGAAGAAAGTTCGGTTATTGCAGCGGCTTCCAATGCCGCTAAATTCTGGTCGAAATACGGTGGATTTAAAACTGAGATCATTTCTACCATCAAATCGGGCAATGTTCATTTTATGTGGGAAGGACCATTTGAGAAACTGCTAGCTATTAAACCGGAGTTGGAAGAACTAATTCTCGATGCCACGGCTCCCATTACCGCCAATATGCGAGCAAGAGGTGGCGGAATTACAGGCGTTGAAATACTTGATCATACGCAGGAGTTAAAAAACTACCATAAAATCCGGGTTGAATTTGAAACCGTCGATTCGATGGGAGCCAATTTCATCAATTCCTGTCTGGAAGAAATTGCCAGCATCCTCCGCGATTTTATCCCACAACATCCCTCGTTCGTTGGGAAAGAGAAAGAAGTAAAAGTAATCATGTCGATCCTTTCCAACTACACTCCCGATTGCTTGGTAAAAGCCAGTGTTTCTTGCCAGGTTAGCGAATTAGCCGAACTCGACAAGGATCACAGTCCGGAGGAATTTGCCTGGAAATTTGAACAAGCTGTTCGGATTGCCCAAGTAGATACCTATCGGGCTACCACCCATAACAAGGGAATTTTCAATGGGATAGATGCTGTGGCAATTGCCACCGGAAACGATTTCCGAGCTATCGAAGCCTGCGGACATACCTACGCCTCCCGCAATGGAAAATACACCAGCTTAAGCGATGTATCTATCGAAAATGGAGTCTTTACCTATTGGCTAACGGTACCGTTGGCAATCGGAACCGTTGGAGGACTTACAGCCTTGCATCCCCTAGCTAAGCGATCGCTGGAACTTTTAGGAAATCCGGGAGCGAAGGAACTCATGCAAATCGTTGCTGCTGTTGGTCTTGCCAATAACTTTGGAGCGCTCAAATCGCTGGTTACGAAAGGAATCCAAATCGGACACATGAAGATGCATCTCATGAATATTCTGAATCAGCTCGAAGCCAGCGAAGCAGAAAAAGTAGAGGCCGTGCACTATTTTACCCACCATAAAGTAAGTTTCAACTCGGTTAGCCAATTCCTTCAAAACTTGCGTAATCCGTCCTAATGATCTCAACCCAAGAATATTACCACTCCAACGGTAAACTCTTGATTACCGGCGAATACCTCATCCTAAAAGGAGCGCTGTCCTTAGCCGTGCCCACTTTGCCCGGACAGAGTTTGCAAGTTGAAACGGATAAGGATTCCAACACCTGGAAATGGACCGTAATGGAACAAGGTAGGGTAATTCAGGAATTAATCTTGGATCGGTCACTCCAAATTCTCCAATCGTTGAACCCTTCTTTCTCCAGCGATTTTTTATTGAAGGTTTGGAAGGAATTGCTCGCGCTGAATCCTGATTTACTGGCTACTTTACCCGGTCTTTCTTTTACATCCAACCTGGAGTTTGAATTTCGACACGGACTCGGTAGTAGCTCAAGCCTCTTGAACAATATGGCCCAGTGGGGGAAAGTTGATCCATTTGAATTGCATTTCAACAGTACGAATGGTTCCGGTTACGATGTTGCCTGCGCCGGAGCGGAATCGCCCATTCTGTATCGTTTGGAGAGCGACAAAAAGCCCAACATCGAAAAAGCGACCTTTTATCCACCCTTCAGAAAAAATTTATACTTCGTTTACCTCGGTCAGAAGCAAAATTCATCCTTATCGGTAAAGGAATTCTTGCGTACAAACAAGTCTTACGAATACGAAGCCAATCTTATTTCAGAAATAACCCAGGAAATGCTGCAAGCAAATCGGCTCGACGATTTCAACCACCTCTTGCGCGAGCACGAACAAATCGTTGGGAGCATTTTACGAGCCAAGCCCATCCAACAAGAATATTTTGGACGGTTCGAAGGGCAAATCAAATCGCTTGGTGCATGGGGCGGCGATTTTGCGCTGATAAGCTGGCCACACGAAAAAATTGAGCTAAGTGCGTATTTATCAGCGAAAAATTTAAAGCAATTATTTAGTTTTGACGAATTAATCAAAAGCAGCGAATGACGACAGAAAACTTTTTGTCGGATGCAGTAAGCGAGCATTCCTCCTCCGGAACCGTTTGTTGGGAAAGTCCTTCGAACATTGCCTTAGTTAAGTATTGGGGCAAGCGTGGCGATCAGTTACCTGCTAATCCATCGCTCTCCTTCAGTCTGAATGCTTCGCGCACCCGCACCCAAATTCGCTTCGAACCAGCAAAATCCGGTGGCTTTGAATTTCGCTTCGATGGAGCACTCAAACCGGATTTTCATCCGAAACTGGAGCAATTTTTCGCACGCATCAAGCCCTATATTCCCTTCTTAGACACAAGCTTTCTGTTTATCGATAGCAGCAACACCTTCCCCCATTCAACCGGGATTGCCTCCTCAGCATCGGCTATGAGCGCCTTAGCACTCGGATTAACCGATATAGAAAGAAGCATGTATCCGGAACGATTCACCGATGATTTCTTTTTTCAGAAAGCGAGCTTTTTAGCCCGCCTCGGTTCAGGAAGTGCTGCCCGTTCGGTTTATGGTGGCTATACCTCCTGGGGCAACCTGAATAATCAGGATAAATTCAGCGATTTATTTGCTAGTCCAATTGCTCCTGTTCACGAGAACTTTCAACATATCCATGATAGTATCCTCATTGTGAGCAAAGCAGTAAAAAAAGTTTCCAGCACTGCCGGGCATGCTTTGATGCAGGGACATCCCTTTGCCCAAGCGCGCTTCAAGCAAGCTCAGGAAAATCATATTCGCTTGCAGGAAATTCTCCAAAAAGGAAACTGGGATGCCTTTACCGACTTGGTCGAAACCGAAGCCCTCAGTTTACACGCCATGATGATGACCGGAACGCCATCCTACTTCTTAATGTCGCCCGAAAGCATTTTAATTTTAGATAAAATCCGAGAATTCAGAAAAACAAATCAGGTTAGCTGTTGTTTCACCCTGGACGCAGGACCAAACGTTCATTTTTTGTATCCCGATTCAGCGAAATCAAGCGTATTGACCTGGATTGACAAACAATTGAAACCAGCTCTAAGTAATTTGGAAATCATTCATGACTCAATCGGAAGCGGTTCGGTAAAAATTTCATAGAAATGCAACAAAACCAAAACATCTATTACTCAAAGATTCTGTTGTTCGGCGAATACAGTGTTATCTTCAATTCGATGGGATTGAGTATTCCCTACAGTCATTTTCGAGGAGAGTTTGAGTTCATCAACAATGAAAAATACACCGATCTGAACTTCGCTCAGGAGTCGAATCGATTGCTTCGAAAATTTGCCGACCACGTGCGCGAATTGGTTCAAAACAACGAACTCTCTGTCCCTTTCAACCATCAGGCGTTTATGAAGGACATTGAACGAGGCTTATTCTTCGAATCGACTATTCCGCAAGGTTTCGGGCTTGGTAGTTCAGGAGCCTTGGTTGCTGCTCTTTACGATCGATATGCCGATCCGAAAATTAAGAACCTGAAAAAAATCACCAAGAAGAATATTTTCAAGCTAAAAGAAATCTTTTCCACTTTGGAATCTTTTTTCCATGGAACGAGTAGTGGAATCGACCCGCTTAATTCCTATTTCAAAGCCCCGCTCCTAATTCATTCCAAAGAAGATATTCGGGTAATCAACTTGCCGGAAGACAAGAACTTAAAGGAAGGAGCCATCTTCCTCCTCGATAGCGGTTCTCCGCGGCAAACCGGACCCTTGGTAAATTATTTTCTGGAGCGAACGAAAGCAGATGCTGCCTTTTTACAATCGATCCACGAGCAATTTATTCCGGCAACCAATGCTTGCATCATGTCGATGCTCAAAGGCGATATGACTTCTTTTTACCAGAATCTGTTTTTATTGAGTGAATATCAATATGAATTTCTGAAACGAATGATTCCTGAACCTTTCCAACCTTTGTGGGAAAACGGCCTCACTAGCAATGATTATAATTTGAAGCTTTGTGGTTCCGGTGGAGGCGGATTTATTTTAGGATTTACGAAAGATTACTTACAAGCCGAAGACAAGTTCCGTTCCTACGGGATGGAAATAATCCCCGTTTACAAAGCATAGAACAGCCTGCTAAACAATCACTTAGCCCCCAATACAATTAAGCTTATTTAACAAACCCTCCGGCTATTTTGCGGCCTAAGCGTTTACTTTTGCCATTGGACCAAACAGCCTTTCTGAAAAGGATCGTTGTTTAACTAGCAATTATTCCAATGGAGCATCTTTCAACGTCGTGTTTACGTTGAAAAAAGGGGGTATAAACGGATGAATAATAAGTGGACAAAGAGTTTTTGGGTGTTTTTAGTGGGAAGCTTATTCCTAATTTCGTGCAACGACCACGAAAACAACCAGGATTCCGGGGAATTTCGAATAGAAGGACAATTATTGGGTAAGCCAGGCGAGGTGCTCTACCTCGAGCGCTTTGGTGGTGGAGGTGATTTATTAGTCGATTCTTGCGAAATGGATGCTTCCGGGAAATTTGAACTCAATGGCTACACCGACTCTCCCGATATTTTTGTTTTATACACGAATCCAAACAATTATACCTACCTACTCATCGATGAAAATGAAGAGGTACAACTCACCGGTAACATCGAAAACCTCGACTTAGGATTAAGCATCGATGGTTCGCCCGGAAGTTTGCAATTGCTTCGATTAAAAACCCGACACAAACATTTACAAGATAAACTCGACAGTTTGCAACGGGAGCTTCTTTCGAAACGCGACACCCTGAAAGAGGTCATTCTGAACGAAGCCGACGCATCGGTTCAAGCTCATGTATCCTTCCTCAAACAATTCGTGGACTCAAACCCACATTCATTAGCCAGCATTGCCGCTTTATTTCAAAAAATCGGACAACATCGGCTCATTTCCTACGAAGAAGACTTGGATTATTTCAAGAAGGTCGATGAAACCCTCACCCAACTCTATCCCCACAATTACCATGTGAAGGATTTTCACAGTAAGTATCTAAAAATGCACGAGCAGTATCGATTCGAACAACTCAATGTGAGTATGATTGGCATTGGATCTACTGCCCCCGACATCGACTATCCCGGTCCCAATGGAGAGAACTTTCGCTTGAGCGATTTGCGCGGAAAATACATCCTGATCGACTTTTGGGCATCGTGGTGCTCCCCATGCCGACGGGAAAGCCCCTATCTGGTAAGAGCTTACCAAGAATTCAATTCGAAAGGATTTGAGATTTTTCAGGTATCGCTCGATAAACATCACGACCAATGGGTTCAAGCCATTAACGAAGATGGTTTAGTTTGGCCATACCATGTAAGCGATCTAAAATACTGGGATTCGGAACCTGCTGAGCGTTACAAAGTAAGCAGTATCCCTACCAACTTTTTAATCGACCCCCAAGGAAAAGTAATCGATAAAAATTTACGAGGAGAAACCCTTCTACGCAAACTCGACGAACTGCTTAATCCTTAACCATTCAACAAAGCTTTTCCTTCTATTTACCAACCTAGCAAGTAGGCAAATACGAGTGGTGCAACAATGGTTGCATCGGATTCGATAATGAATTTCGGTCCATTTTCTTCCAACTTACCCCAGGTAATTTTTTCGTTAGGCACAGCTCCGGAATAAGAACCATAGCTGGTAGTTGAGTCGCTGATTTGGCAGAAATAGCTCCAAACCGGAATATTATCGAGTTGCAAATCCTGGTGCAACATGGGAACCACGCAAATGGGGAAATCGCCTGCAATCCCTCCGCCAATTTGAAAGAAGCCAATTCCATTGCTGGAATTCTGCACATACCAATCGGCTAAGAACATCATGTATTCAATACCACTTTTGAGAATTCCGGGTTTAAAGAGTTTTTCCATACAGTGCGAGGCAAAGAAGTTTCCACAGGTGGAATCCTCCCAACCCGGTACGATAATGGGCAGGTTTTTTTCGGCAGCCGCTAAGATCCACGAATCCTTCGGATCAATCTGATATTCCTTAACCAATTCGCCGGAACGCAGGATTTGATAAAAGAATTCATGAGGGAAATAGCGTTCTCCTTTTTCGTCGGCCGATTTCCAAACCGATACCAAATGTTTTTCAATCCTGCGCATGGCCTCCTCCTCGGGAATACAGGTGTCGGTTACCCGATTGAAATGATGATTAAGCAGTTCCGTTTCATCTTTGGGCGACAAATCGCGATAATTTGGAATGCGTTTGTAATGATTATGAGCGACTAAATTGAATACATCTTCCTCGAGATTTGCTCCGGTGCAAGAAATGATATGCACTTTGTCCTGCCGGATCATTTCGGCAAGCGATTTTCCCAGCTCAGCGGTACTCATAGCACCTGCGAGGGTTATCATCATCTTACTGCCTTTTTCCAATTCTTGCTCGTATGCCTGAGCGGCATCGACGAGCGAAGCAGCGTTGAAATGTTTGTAATGTTCTAAAATAAACTGAGAAACAGGTCCTTTCATAATCAATAGGTTTTATTCAACAACCAGCGTTGAAGATTATTTTTTCGAAGAAAATTGATAGCTCAACATTTTATAGTATAGCTTGGCAACCAAAAAGTTAGGAGCCGACAAACCATCTATCGGGGCTAGTTCTACCAAGTCGAAGCCCACGACTTTTCGTTGTTCGAAAACCATTTTTAGAAAACGAGTGGTATCGTTCCAATTTAATCCGCCTGGTTCGGGAGTACCGGTAGATGGCATAATCGAAGGGTCGAAAGCATCTAAATCGAAGGTGATATAAACCTTTTCTCCCAATAAATCGATGGCCTGCTGCATCCATTCGGGATTCGAAGGCAAGGTATGAGCAAAGAAGACTTTATCGGTATTCATGTGCTCCAACTCTCCGACATCCATGCTCCGAATTCCCACTTGTACCAGGTTGGTATGCACAGAGGCATCGTACACGGCGCATGCGTGGTTATACGGGGTTCCCATATAAGCAGGACGCAAATCGGCATGGGCATCAATTTGTAAAATACTGATATCGGGATGAGCCTCGTATAAGGCTTTAATGATACCAATGCTCACACTGTGCTCGCCCCCAAAAAAAGTTAGGAATTTTCCGGTAGGGATCAACTTTTTCGCACTCTCGTAGGTAGCTTCGAACATTTTCTCGGGCGATTCGTCTTCTAAAATACGAGGAAGGATATGAATACCCTGCTCGAACACCTCCGATTGGGTTTCGATATCGTAGAGTTCCATATTTTCTGCCGCATCGAGGAAAGCCCACCAACCTTTATCGGCTCCTTTTCCCCAGGTACTGGTTCCGTCGTAGGGAATATTTTGCAATAACACTGCTGCCGAGTCAAATTCGGCATATTCCGGTTCTATTCCGGCGAATGTGTTTGTTTTCATAAAGTGAAAAGAAAGCTTTAAGAGAAATAAAATTCAGCAAATGCCTTTAATGCTGATCATTGTATCCAAGGATATTCAGCATTTCATCGACCGATTGCTCTTGACGATAAACATAATCGACAAAATTACCCGTTTCGTCGCGATCGATAATTACGTGTCGTGGCGACGGAATAAGGCAATGCTTGATTCCACCGTAGCCGGAAATAGAATCCTGGTAAGCTCCGGTATGGAAAAATCCAAGATAGAGAGGCTCTTTATCGTCGTTCGAAAACTTAGGCAATAAAATTTGCTGGTTAAAATCCTCCGAATTATAATAATCGGCATGATCGCAACTAATTCCACCGATGTTTACACGAGTATATTCGTTCCCCCATTTGTTAATGGGCAACAAAATGAACTTTTCGTGCATCGACCAGGCGTCCGGAATGGTATTCATGAGGGAGTTATCAACGATATACCAAAGTTCGGTATCATTCTGTTGTTTCTGCTCAATAACCTGAAAAACAATAGCTCCCGATTCGCCTACCGTATATTTCCCAAACTCGGTAAAGATGTGTGGATCGGGTACTCCTTCGTTGGAACAATTTTCTTTAATGTTCGAGACAATTTCCCGAATAATCGATTCGTAATCGTATTCAAAACCGAGGTGATTCCGAATAGGGAAACCACCACCTATGTTCAATGAATCGAGCGATTCCGATTGTTTCTTAAGTTGAACATAGAGGTTGAGAGCTTTGGAAAACTCTCCCCAATAATACAAACTGTCTTTAATACCTGAATCGACAAAAAAGTGCAGCATTTTCAGGGTCACCTTAGGGTTGTTTTTGATTCGTTTTTCAAAGAAGGACGGAACTTCGGTATGTCGTATTCCGAGCCGGGAGGTGTAATAGGCCGACTGAGGTTCTTCGTCGATAGCCATACGGATACCAATTTGAACGTGTTTATCTTGAATAAGTCGTTCCAGGCGATCTAGTTCATCGGCACTATCGAGGATGATGATGGAATTTTTAAACCCAAAATCCTGAAGCATCAGAATTTTCTCCAAGTATTCGTCCGATTTATAACCATTGTGAACCAAGATGGTATTCTTATCGAGTTCCTTTTTCTGATACAATTTCAGAATCAAGTCGATATCGAAGCTAGAGGAAGTTTCCAGATTAACCTTATGCTTTAAGGCGGCACTAATCACATGGTGAAAGTGACAACACTTGGTGCAATAGCAAAAGTGATAATTGCCTTGATAGTTGAGCGATTTGATAGCACGATTAAAAAGATTTCGAGACCTTTTAATTTGATCGCCAATCTTGGGGAGATACATTAAACGGAACGGTGTTCCATATTTGTTAATGAGGTACTTTAACGATACTCCGTGGAAGGTTAAAAAATCTTCGTGTAAATCGAAGCCTTTTTGCGGGAAGTAATACGTTTGGTCAATCAAGTTAAAGTAGGTGTTCTTCATCTTTTGCTGGTTAATGAAAGATCAGGCGTTTCGCCCCTCAGGTAAATGAGGACTTAACCGCATGACTTTCAAGTGCTTCCATAGGTTAACTGGTTTAAAAATTAGAGGCTGTAAATAAACGACTTTTTCAATAAAAATAGGATAAAAAACAGGCTTGAAAAAAATTATTCCAAGCCTGTTCTGTTGCCTTATTTTTCAATGCATTCCAAGGCATTCAAAAGGAAAGAATTACACTTCGGGATTGTTTAGTTGACCCATGAAAATAATGGCTCCGGTTTGTTCCTCCACAATAGCAAACAAGAAGGGTTTATTGGCGATGAATTGGGTAATCGGATTCACACTGGTTGTGCCAAATGTAATCGAAGTTACCGCAGCGGCTTCGGTGCCCTGTTCATTTACTTCGATAAACGACTTATGCTTTACATTCGTGATAAAAAGTTGTTCGTAATCGGTAATTCCAGAGAAATCAGCCAATTGCTCAATAAACGCATCCTCCATTCCAAGCGCTCGTAAAGCCTGATTGAGGTCCGATTCATATTCAAAGCTGAAGCGGGGAATGTGAATTGCCACATCGTTAATGACTTGATATTCTGTCATCCAGGTATTCCAATTTTCCTGATTCAAAATCGACAAAAGCTCTTCCATGGTTTTTTCGTACTGAGGCATGAGCAAATACATCGAATAGCCCTCTTTTCCATAGGGAAGTTTGAGTCCATCGACCCATTCGTTGCTCAGGCGTTCCACATCAGCATTCATCGACATGAAAGTAGCGGGCACCGTAGTTTGAGGATCGGGATAAAAATTCGATTCGTAACTATCGGCTTCATCGAACTGATACTTCCATTTTCCTTTAAAGTAAGTGGCATTGATCAGCAACATTCGATCGTAAGGAGACAGCGCTTCCACAATGCTTTCAATTTTGCCTTTCGTATTGTCGGAAACCCACTGATTAATAATATCGACTGAGGCAGGATCGTCGAAATTCAGTGGACTCACTTCCGCCTGATAATACTGCACATTGTTTTGAATGAAATCAGGTTTCACGGGCATGAAGTCGGCATACCAAATGGAATTAGCAATACTCAACACAACTTCTTCGTCGAGATTAACCAAATCGGCCATCAATGCCTGGTAAGTTTGGTTGATTTCTTCGAGATTGAGACCATTTAAATTCAAGGCATCAACCATTTGCTCGTAGGTTGAACCATGCGCGCCATTGAGAGCCATTGCCAATGCGTTGGCCATACTAATGGGAGAAATCATGATGTTCTCCTGAGGCTCCAAATCTTGCTGGAGCTCATGAAACATTTGGAAGCCAAATAAATTATCGGCTTCAACCAGGTTCATGGTTTTAGGGTGAATCGTAACCGGATTGAGAACTGGCTCATCGGTAGAATTGCAGGCAGAAAAAAGGAAACCTGCGAGGAAAATGAGAAAAAAAGATACTGCTTTCATGATGGTAGTGAAATGGTTTTCAAGTTCCAAACGAAGTTACGTGCTTTTGCGTATGTAGAAAAGTAAATTGCATGGGTGAACGATAATTTTTCGGGCTTCGAATAATATTCTCTATTTTTGGTAGCCCGATTACAGGGTATTTTAACGTATTGCTTATGAAAAACTCGATTGCTTTTATTTTCATCCTACTCTTCAGTCTGAGTCTTACATCCTGTAAGGAGTGCACTATTTGTCAAATCAAAGCGGGTAGTTATTACGAATCGGCCGAAGATGAGTTTTGCGGCACCCCTTCGCAAGTAGAAGAATTTGAAGAAGACTACGAAAAGCGAGCTGAAAGCTTAGGTTTGCCTACTGCCAGAGCATACTGCACTCGCCAGTAAGAAACAGGCAATTGTTACCCATCATGCTTCTATCCAACCACTAAAAAACTATTAACTGTGAACAAGCGCTTTGCCTTCAAGCAACATATCCTAACTTACGGTGCATTCATTTTTCTTGCACTCATTGGGTTTTCTTCTTGTCAAACCTGCGTGAGTTGCAAAGTGGAACGCCTGAATGGGGTGATTGAAGCCGAGTATTATGAATACTGCGGCACCGAAGAAGAAATTGAAGCCTTTAAGGCAGATATTCGAACGAAGCTCGATGCAATTCCAAATACTGAGACCATTCAGATTATTTGCACCGAGAAAGAGTAAGCTATTTTAAGCTGTAGCGGTTTTCTATTCGCCGAATCTCATCCTGCATCTTTTCAGCGTTTTCTTCCGACATGGGAATTAACGGAAGACGCAATTCGTTCTGAATAACATCCAATTCAGCAAGGGCACATTTAGCTCCGGCCGGATTTCCCTCTACAAACAAAAGCTGATAAAAATCCATCAAATCGAGATGAATGGTTCGGGCCTCGTCAAATTTTCCTTCCATGGCCAAATGAACCATTTTAGAAAATACACCGGGCAGCACATTAGCGGCCACCGAAATAACTCCATTCAAGCCAGCAGCAATTTGAGGAAGAACCAGCGCATCGTCGCCTGAAATAACTTCGAAATAGGTCGGCTTATCCTTGATGATTTGCATCATTTGCTCCAGATTCCCCGAAGCTTCTTTCACTGCAACAATATTCCGAAAATCGTGTGCTAACCTGAGTGTTGTGGTTGCATTCATATTTACTCCGGTTCGTCCCGGAACATTATACAAAATGATATCGATCGGGCAAATATTCGCGATTGCTTCAAAATGACGATACAATCCTTCCTGAGTGGGCTTATTGTAGTATGGAGTAACGAGTAAAAGGCCCGATACGTCTAGCAAATTCGTTTGTTGAATTGCGTCGATTACTGCCTGGGTGTTATTTCCTCCCAGTCCTAAAACCAATGGAACCCGACCCTGAATTTGTTTTTTAAAGACATCTAAAATTTGATTTCGTTCAGAGGCTGTGAGGCAAGGTGATTCGGAGGTGGTTCCTAAGGCTACCAGATAATCGACTCCACCGGCGAGGAGGTATTGGATTAGATTTTCAAGTGCATCAAAATCGACTTCTTTATTCTTTTTGAATGGGGTAACAACAGCTACTCCAACTCCTGCATACGGTTGTGGAATCTTCATATTTTCAAATCATTGGTTTACTTTAATACTAACTAGATAGTGCTGCAAATCGCGAATCCAATCTTCACCGGTCGTGTTGGGTGGGTATTGAATGATAAAATCGAGTGAGGGATTGGTAGGTCCATGTCCGATTTTAAATTGAGCTTGCGATAAACGGAGCACAGCTTCCTGACCAAAACTAAGGTCGGGATCCATACAAATACACATATCGTATGGGGTGCTTAAAAGCTCTTGAAGACGGCTGGACTTGGGAAGATTTAACCAGTTCAAATCCTTTTTGTCGATTGGGGTTGCCTTTTCCGGAAGGGGAGTCCAGGCAGCAGGTATTTTTTTGCTTGGCAGATAGACCAACCAATCGCAGTCTATTTGATGCTGTTTAAACCACTGCATCAATTTCAGCGAGGCTTCGGGGGAATTATTTTTGAGCGCACCGACCATAATGATTGCGCGCTTGGAATTGTGAACAGTATGAACTGCTACCCGACGAGAACGTTTTTGCTCACGTGCATTTAATAATTTATTTGCCAGCCATTTTTTCATTCAAAATGATTATTCCCGAGAGCAAATTAAGCGGATTTTTAGCTAGCAAAAAAGCCCGTTTATCCACTGCTGGTAAACGGGCTTTTGAGCCTGGCTGGTTAAATCTTGGCTAAAGCTTGGTCGATATCGTGAATAATATCTTCAACCGATTCGATTCCAATGGCATAGCGTACCAAATCGTCGGTTATACCAGCTTGCATTCTTTCCTCGGGCTGCATGGCAGCATGCGTCATCGAGGCAGGGTGTTGAATAAGGGTTTCGACACCTCCCAGCGAAACCGCTAGTTTTGCGAGCTGCACATTATCCATGACCGTTTTACCGGCTTCGAATCCACCTTTTACTCCGAAACTCATCATTGCACCAAAGCCAAACATTTGCTTTTTCGCTAATTCGTGTTGATCGAAGGAAGTAAGTCCCGGATATTTGATCCAAGCCACTTTGGGATGATTTTCGAGGAATTGAGCCACTTTCATCGCATTTTCCTGTGCTCGTTCAACCCGAATAGCAAGGGTTTTAGCTCCACGAATAACCATGTATGCCTGAGTTGGATCCATATTTCCGCCGAGGTAATTGCGAGTTTTCACTAATTCGGCATGAAGTTCGGGCGTTTTTGCTATCAAAGCACCACCCACGATATCGGCGTGACCATTAATGAATTTGGTTAACGAGTGCAGGACCACATCGGCTCCTAAATCGAGTGGACGCTGAAGATAGGGACTAGAAAAAGTATTATCGACTACCAAAGGAATTCCGTGTTTATGAGCGATTTCGGCAGCTCCGGCTATATCGGTTAGGGTAATGGTCGGGTTGGCTGGTGTTTCGATATAAAGCAATTTTGTATTGGGTCGAATGCTTTTTTCAATTTCCGCCAGATTGGCCGTATCGACGAAAGTAGCCTCAACGCCAAACTTTTGAAAATGAGAACTAACAATGGCACGGCTGGCCCCATAAATAGCGCCGGTAGCTACCATGTGTGCTCCCTGATGTAGGAAGGTCATGTAAACCCCCGACACAGCAGACATACCGGAAGAGAAAGCGATTCCACGATATCCATTTTCAAGGGCAGCTAATTTATTCTCCAGGGCATCGATGGTTGGATTTCCAACGCGGGTATAAATGTAACCATCGGCCTCCCCTGCAAAGCAATCGGCACCGTGCTGGGCATTCTTAAAGCTGAAGGTCGAAGTTTGATAAATAGGGGTAACCGCGCTACCAAATTCATCCTTAAAATCTCCGGCATGAACCAATTTAGATTCAAAACCTAAATCTTTGATATTCTCCATAACTAGTATTGGATTATGAAATGAAACAAAAACTCAAAAGTAAGTCTTTTGCTGCATATAGACCAGAAATGAACAGAGGTAAAATAAAGCTCTTCAACATCAAATTAAACTTATTCCGTGAAGGGAATGTTTATAAATTCGAGGCAGATAAAACGTAAAAAACTGCCCAATTAAATATATTTGTTACCCTTAAAATTTAGCAACATGGAAGCATTATCGGTGGGCAGCCAAGCCCCGGCATTCGAAGGAAAAAACCAACATGGAGAACTCATTTCGTCGAACGGATTAAAAGGCAAAAAAGTAGTTTTATACTTCTACCCAAAAGACAATACACCGGGTTGTACAGCAGAGGCCTGCGACCTTCGCGATCATTACGAGGAATTCCTCGCGAAAGGATTCGAAGTGATTGGTGTTAGTCCCGACTCTGAAAAATCGCATCAAAAATTTATCGATAAGTACGAATTACCCTTCCACCTCCTTGCGGATACAGAGAAAGAAATTCTGCAAGCATACGGAGCTTGGGGAGAGAAAAAAATGTATGGCAAATCCTACATGGGTGTTCTCCGCAAAACTTTCGTTATCAGCGAGGAAGGCTTAATCGAGGCTATCTTCGAAAAAGTAGATACTAAAAACCACAGTAAGCAAATTTTCCAGGAGCTTTCGCTCTAAGTATTAAAAAGGCACCGACTCCTACTCGTTCAAAGCGATCGAATCGGTCCGGTGAGGATGAGCAATCGGTTCAATAGAAAATACCGGCAAGCCATCCCAAGCAAGTCATAAACAAACAACACCAGCATGAAAGAAGGATTAGACATTAAACAAGAAAAATTAAAAGCCCTGAAGCTGACACTCGACAAGATTGAGAAGAACTACGGGAAAGGAACCATCATGAAGATGGGCGATAATCCGGTTGAAAATGTTCCGGTAATTCCATCGGGTTCCATCGGATTGGATTTAGCTTTAGGCATAGGAGGATATCCGCGCGGACGAGTAATTGAAATTTATGGACCGGAATCATCGGGTAAAACCACCCTTGCCATTCATGCTATAGCAGAAGCGCAGAAAATTGGTGGACTGGCAGCAATTATCGATGCGGAACATGCATTCGATCGAAGCTACGCCGAAGCTTTAGGTGTTGACACCGAAAACTTGTTTATCAGTCAACCCGATAACGGGGAACAAGCCCTCGAGATTGCCGACCATTTGATTCGCTCCGGAGCAATCGACATCATTGTAATCGACTCGGTTGCAGCCCTTACTCCAAAGGCTGAAATAGAAGGAGAAATGGGTGAAAATAAAGTGGGGCTGCAAGCACGCTTAATGTCGCAAGCACTTCGCAAACTTACGGCCAACCTAAACAAAACTGGGACCACCTGCATCTTTATCAATCAGTTACGCGAAAAAATCGGGGTAATGTTCGGAAACCCGGAAACAACTACCGGCGGAAATGCACTTAAGTTCTATTCCTCCATTCGCCTCGACATCCGTAAAGTAACGCAGATTAAAGATTCCGACGACATCAAAGGAAATCGCACTCGTGTGAAAGTGGTAAAAAATAAATTAGCACCACCCTTCCGAAAAGCTGAGTTCGACATTATGTATGGAGAAGGCGTTTCGAAAATTGGTGAAATCATCGATTTGGGAGTGGACCTCGAAGTAATCAAAAAGAGTGGTTCTTGGTTCAGTTACGGTGAAACGAAGATTGGTCAAGGACGCGATGCTGTAAAATCACTCCTGATGGACAATCCCGAACTCATGGATGAAATTGAAGGTAAAATTCGAGAGAAGCTGAGTACCGTTCCACCAACCATCGAAGAATAAACAATATTTCCCATAAACCGCAAAGACGTTGCCGTAGCAACGTCTTTCTGTTTTTTCAAGCCCATTATGATGAAACCTTTTTGGCTGCTAATTTTTGTCGGAGTCGCTTTCTTTTCCTGCCAAACGAAATCGAATCAGGAAACAAACCATACCCAAAATCCTCAGGAAGTTGCTCTCGATAGCATTGCTTTTTTTACTGAAAAAATTCGTGAGGATGCCAAAAATCCTACTTGGTATGCTAAACGTGGAGCGGTCCACTATCGATTTGGAAGAGCCAATCAAGCCATCAAGGACCTGGAATTAGCTATCTCTCTGGATTCGATGGATGTTCAATATTTTCTCGATTTAGCTGAATACAACCTGAGCATTGGCAAATCGGAAAAAACGAAAGAAGCACTTGAGAATTGCTTAACGATTGATCCTAATCACACCGAAGCCCTCTTGAAATTAGGAGAACTACATTTAGTGGTGCGTCAATACAAAGAATCCATGGAATA
The DNA here is from genome assembly GCA_937954085.1 of uncultured Bacteroidota bacterium. Classification (GTDB taxonomy): domain Bacteria; phylum Bacteroidota; class Bacteroidia; order Bacteroidales; family M50B96; genus M50B96. The sequence continues at coordinate 2,906 of CALGAK010000024.1, read as the reverse complement.
TCTGGTTCAAGCGATTCGAATTGACAAAGAATTAGCCAAAGCATATTATTTAAAATCAATTATTTACGAAGAAACAGGCGACACTTCCCTAGCCATCACCAATTTGCAAATTGCAGCGAATAAAAACTCCAAAATGTATCCCGCATACATGAAACTGGGAACCCTTTATGCGGCGAAAAGAGACTCATTAGCGCTGGATTATTTCCGAATTGCCCTGCTTTTGAACGAAGAGAGCATCGAGGCATATTACAATATGGCCATGTTCTATCAAGAAAATGGCTATTTTGAAAAAGCACTCCAGCAATACGATTCCTTGTTGGCTAATGCCGATTCAGAATTTTACGACGCACACTACAATAAGGGATTCATCTTTTTGGAGTTCCTCGAAGATTACCCCAAAGCCATCGAAGCATTTTCAAATGTTATCGAGATGAAGAACAACTATTATCAAGCCTATCATAACCGAGGACTTGCATACGAGCTACAAGGAAATCTGGAACAGGCCAAGGCCGATTATTTACAAGCCCTCAACATTCTTCCCAATTACAACTTAAGCTTGGAAGGAATCAACCGAGTAGAGCAAAAGCTGAAAAAGCGCATGCAATAAATTGTCAAATCCTTTGAAAATGAGCCTACTGAAAGAAGAACCGCTTATTCGTAGTTAAGTGCTTGCAGCTAGCAGGTATTCATTTGAATCACAAAACCTAAAAAATCTATAGCGATGAAAAAAAATCTCAGCTTACTTATTCCGGTCTTACTGATGTTTCTGGGATGCTCCCAGCCGCAAAACTCAAGCACTGAAAGCGAATCGAAGCCGGTTATTGGGAAACAGGAATTGAAGCTGGAGAGCGACATACTAACTCCGGAATTATTATGGAGTTTTGGTCGGGTTGGTGAATTTCAGGTTTCGCCCGACAAAGAGCAGCTCGTTTATACGCTTACTTGGTACGACTATAAACAGAACAAGGGAAACACCGAACTATACTATTCCGACCTTGAGGGAAGCAAGGTGAAGCAACTCACGAAAACCTCCTCGGCCGAATTCAATCCGGTATGGCTTTCGAACGAAACCATTGCCTTCCTCTCGACAGAAAGCGGCGAAGCACAAATTTGGAGTCTCAACCTTGAAACTGACGAAAAGAAACAACTTTCATTCATCGAAGGAGGAATCGATGGGTTTAAATTTTCTCCCGACTTCTCTAAAATTCTGTATGTAAAAACCGTCAAACTCGACGATTCCGTACAAGATTTGTATCCCGATTTGCCCTTGGCCAATGCCCACATTCAAACCGACCTCATGTATCGTCATTGGGATCGTTGGCACGATTACCGATACAATCATATTTTCTTGTCCGATTTTAACGGTAGCGTCCTTACCAATACAATTGACATCATGGACGGACAACAATTTGATTCGCCTTTGAATCCTTTTGGTGGCATGGAGCAAATCAACTTTAGCCCCGACGGAAATTGGATTGCCTACACGTGTAAACCCCTCAAAGGGAAAGCTTATGCCGTATCGACCAATTCGGATATTTTCCTGTATGAAATAGCAAGTGGCAAGCTAATTAACTACACCGATGGAATGCCTGGCTACGATATGAATCCGGTATTCTCTCCCGATGGTAAGTATCTTGCCTGGGAGAGCATGGCACGCGACGGTTACGAGGCTGACCAGAATCGCTTGTTTATTGGCGATTTAACGCAAGGCGACAAGACCGATTACACCGCCGATTTCGATTATAATGTGCATGGTATAACCTGGAGCGACGATTCCAAAACCATCTGGTTTACATCCGATTACCATGCTCGCTATCAAGTCTTTGAACTTAACCTTGGTCAAAAACAGATTCGTCAAGTTACTCAGGGAGATCATAATTATCTGGCAGTTGCACAAGCTGGATTACAGCTAATTGGCAGTAAACAATCCATGTCGATGCCTACAGAACTCTTTCGAATTGATCCGCAAACGGGCGAAGAAAAGCAACTCAGTTTCACCAATCAGGATATTCTCGATCAACTGACCCTGGCAAAAGTGGAAGAACGCTGGATAAAGACCACCGATAACAAAGAAATGTTAACCTGGGTTATTTATCCACCACATTTCGATCCTTCGAAAAAATACCCTACCCTACTTTACTGTCAAGGTGGTCCACAATCGTCGGTTAGTCAATTCTTTTCCTATCGCTGGAATTTTCAAATGATGGCAGCGAACGGCTACATCGTTGTAGCCCCCAATCGTAGGGGCTTACCTAGTTTCGGACAGGAATGGAACGAGCAAATTTCCGGTGATTACGGTGGACAAAACATGCGTGATTATTTATCGGCCATTGACGCTCTATCGGCTGAACCCTTTGTTGATGAGGACCGACTGGGTGCAGTAGGTGCTAGTTATGGTGGCTTTTCCGTTTATTGGCTTGCCGGCAACCACGAAGGTCGCTTCAAAGCATTCATTGCTCACGACGGAATGTTCAATTTAGAAGCTCAATACCTTGAAACGGAAGAAATGTTTTTCGTGAATTGGGACTTGGGAGGACCGTTTTGGGATAAAACGAATGAGATTGCTCAGCGTTCCTACGCCAATTCGCCCCATCGCTTTGTCGACAAATGGGATACTCCCATTTTAGTGATCCATGGAGAACAAGATTTTCGAATCACCTACACCCAGAGCATGAGTGCATTCAATGCAGCGGTGTTGCGAGATATTCCCGCTAAATACCTTCATTTCCCCGACGAAAATCATTGGGTTTTGCAGCCACAAAACAGCATTCTTTGGCAACGAGTTTTCCGGGAGTGGTTAGATGAGTGGCTCAAGGAAGGTGAATAAGGTTGGCGGTTGGCTTTTGGCTTTTGGCTATTGGCTTTTGGCTCCCGATACGCTCCGCTATCGGGATCGCCTCTTCGCC